>JAOZNO010000107.1:0-3238 GCA_029933755.1 Bacteroidales bacterium
AATCAGTTCGGCTAAATGATTTTGACAAACAAAATCATAGTCTCACTGATTTAAAGCACTACAGCTGAATTAAGCAGTATTATTACTTAAAACCCTTTCTGCTTACTAAAACCTGGATATTTGTTTCTTGCCACAAAGTAATTAATAGAGATGGCCTTAAATAAGTTTTCCTGAAAATGTTTAACGATAGCTAATGTGAATTAATGTCGGAATTTTTTCCTTTCTAAAATAGACGAATAAATAATGGCAGAATTCAAATCAAAACCATCTTCTTTCTCCTCATTATCCGGTTCTTTTTCAGCCTTTCTATCTACCTCCTTCACTTCCTCTACTTCCTTTTTTTCTTCAATGTAATCAGATTCATCAATTGTATCATCGATTTGATTAACAGGCTCAGAATATTCAGTGGAATTTTCTAATTTTTCAAGTTCCTGTCTAAATTGTTCTTTTCTATGAAGAATTTTCTCAAAATCATTTAAAGAATAAGTCACATCATCTGTATCTGATTGAGCAGGCATATTTCTTTTCTTTTTATTTTGCCCAAATAAACTGACAATAAAAATTACAATTACAGCAATTATATATATAATAGTATCCAAGTCCATAAGCCCTTATTTTTATTAAGACATTACAAAGTTAACTATTCTTTAACAAAAGTCAAGCAATCATTTAAATAAATTTAAGAATTTCCTTCTACGAGCTTCCCTTTTCCTTTTTTTGTATCTTGCTTTTGTTCTTTTTTCTGACTCCCTCATACGCTCTAAAGCCCTTGGGCTTTGATTACTTTCAACTTTTTTCTTTCGAAATTTTTCAACTTTTTTTGTAAGCATATATTGCTTTCTATAAGAACGAGCTAAATTTATTCTCGCCATTATATTAAGAGTATCTTTATAACTAACTTGTAATTTCTTATCCCTCGGACTAAGTTGATATTTTTTATTGATACGAGCTAATTGATTATATTCTTGCGCTGTAAGATTTGCACCTTCAAGTTTCTGCTCATTCTGAACAATACTTTCCCTAATTGGGTCGTTACTTTCAGACACAGGTGTTTCCTCCTGTGCAAGACCAGCAAAGCTAAAATTACAACAAAGTAGCACTACTAAACATAAAAATGTTAAATTTGTAGTCATAAATACAAATATACTTATGTCAAAAATACGACTATTTTTTCTATCAGTCCTCTTTATTGGTTTTTTTTCAACATGTGAGAATCAAAGTCCAATTCCAATGGTTCCTGTAAATTTCACTATTTATTTAAATACACCAACTTTCTTGCCATTAACGGCTCCTGGAAGTCCTGTATATATACCATACGAAGGATACAAAGGGATTATAGTAATACAAACAAGTCCTGATATGTTTGTGGCATATGATGCAGCCTGCACCTATGACCCAACACATGAATGGGGTCGGGTACAAATTGAACCAAGTGGTATTTTTGCTATAGACACAGTTTGTGGCTCACAATATTCTTTAATGATGAATGGAATGGTAAATAGTGGACCGGCAGGACTTTCATTAACACAATATGCTGCTGATTACAATCCTAATATGGGATCAATTCATATTCACAATTAGAGTCTAAACGGAAAAGGCTCTGGTTTAAATATTCTGGGACACTTGTTTTTTAATGTTTTACATTAAGTATCAAGCAAATAGAAATTAGTAATTGGTAATTAAAAATGAATGTTGATTTTATTTAATTACTAATTGCCAGTATACTAATTACTTGCCAGATATAAGTAATATGGATATTGAAAACATCCGAGACAATCTAAACTAGAGCGACGGAAAACAATAGCTGCCAGGTTAATAACGCAATAGCATAAAATATCAGCACAAATATTTGGTCATTAATAGTCATTTGCGGCTACTGAGCTAGTCGAAGTATCGCTGTCATTAATGGTCATTTCTGTAACACTCTGATAATAACTACCAAATGACAATCAATGACAACTAAATGACTGTAGATTCAAAAGGTAATTATTTCAAAAACCCTTATATTAATTAACAATACGGAATTTTCGTGCAAAGACTAATGAGTTTGTCTATAATGTCTCACTTTTTAGTTTTTGGTATGTAGAACTTGGCAATAAGCAGTCCGCAGTATGCTGTAGCTCTGCAAAGTCTGCCTACTGAAAACTGACGACTGTTCTTGTTCCAAAATCGTAAAAAACGACTCGTCCCGATTTTTCGGGGTAAAAAAGCAAAAACCTTGACTTTATAGACGGACAATTATGGAAAGCTCTTATATCTATCTTTATCTACACGCCATAAAGCGAATGTTTTCGGTTGCACTATTAATTACATCTTTTAATATTTTCATTGTTGTAATTAAATCATCTCTGGTATTACCAAAGCCCAAAGAAAAGCGAGCTGATCTATGTGCTTCATCTTCTGATTTTCCCATAGCAATAAGAACATAAGATGGTTTAGACGAACCTGATCTACATGCTGAACCTGATGAAAAACTAACGCCTTGTTTGTCCATTTCCAATAGTAAAGACTCTGCTCTAATATTAGGAAAAGTAACACTTAGAGTATTTGGAAGAACTTCCACTCCACCTGAATTAATAACGATATCTGGTATAAGTTTTTTTAATTCATTTTTTAGAAAATTACGATTACTTTCTAGCTCTGTAACCCGGCCTTTGTTCTGAATAACCATCTCTGCCGCTTTACCAAATGCCACAATATTTAATAGGTTTTCAGTTCCTCCACGTTGCGAAAACTCTTGCTTCCCTCCATTAATTAATGGTTCAATTTCTAGTCCCGGTTTAACATATAAAGCACCAACACCTTTTGGGGCATAAAGTTTATGTCCTGACATACTTAATATATCCACTCCAAGCTCATTTAAGTTTACAGGTATTTTTCCAATTGCCTGAACAGCATCAGTATGGAAAATTATATTATGTTGCTGTGCTATTTCAACCAAATCTTTAATTGGCTGTATGCTTCCCGTTTCATTATTCGCTAACATAATACTAATCAAGCATGTTTTAGGAGTAATTGCCCTTTTTAGTGTTTCCGGCTGTACTACGCCATTCGTATCAACATCTAAATAGGTTATTTGAAAACCAATACTTTCAAGCCATTTACAAGTGTTTAATACAGATGAATGTTCAATTTTGGAGGTAATAATATGGTTTTTAGTTCCAAAGTTCTGAAAAGCAACACCCTTAATAGCATAATTATTAGCCTCAGATCCACCACTTGTAAAAGTAATCCTACG
>JAOZNO010000107.1:3338-9113 GCA_029933755.1 Bacteroidales bacterium
CAATTAACAATTTTTCTGAACTTTCTGAGACTTTCTGAACATCACATAATAATGCCTTATAAACAGGAAACCCAGAAATTGGATCGAAATTATTTAAATCCGTTAACTCATTTATATTACAATCCTGCCATGCTTTTGGCCCAACAGGTGTTCCACCACCCATATTTGCATCAATAGCACCCTGTACAATATCTTTAGTAACTAAAGCTCTGAGTTTTACCTTTCCTCGTTTTGTAATTACATAAACAAGTTCGCCATTTGTAATATTCCTGTCTTCTGCATCCTTATTATTAATTGTTACTGTGGGTTCAGGCCTTTGTTTATATAAAGATTTAATTCCATGATGCTGCGAACGAAAATCGGTACTAACCCGGGCACCCGAGTTAAAAACAAGAGGATACTTTTTAGTCAAACTCATTTGGGATACCGGGCCTTCCACAGGATCAGTATATACAGGTAAAGCATCATATCCATGCTCTTCAAGGGTAAATGATTCAATCTCAAACTTACCACTAGGTGTATCAAACCCGGCTTGTTTATCTGATCTAAGCAATGACTTTTCCCATTTTTTATATTCCATAGGAACAGCTTTCTTCCTAACTATTCCATTATTTTTCTTTAAATCATCAATGCTAAAACCTGTTCCCTTCAATGCCTGTTCAATTACAGCATCTTCTGTTTGTGGATACAAGTGACCATAGCCTAAACGCTTTGCTAACTCAGCCATTATCAGAAAATCATTTCGTGCTTCACCTACTGGTTCAATCACTTTTTCACGAACTCTGAAAAGCGGACCATATTTCATATACGATTGAATTTCGAACATAGTAGTTGCTGGCAGTACAATATCTGCATAAGCTGCATCAGCAGTTAGTTGCCTATCAATACATACTACAAAATCTAACTCATTTAATGTTTTCTTCCAGATTTCAGGTTGTGGCCAGGCGGTAATAATGGATGCTCCATGAATAATTAATGACCTGATTTTATACGGTTTACCTTCTAATACAGATTCCGGTAATGAAATAGCATGTGATTCGCCACGATACTGACTATAAACAGGAAACCTGTCTCTTCCCAGTGCTTTTGTTTCATCAGGATTTGCAATCAAGCCATCCCTGTTAACCTGAAACTGATTCTCCTGCATATCAAAACAATAACCTCCAGGAACATCAAGTTGCCCTGCTAGTGCCCATAAAATAAATGTTGCTCTAATATTCTGAACTCCACTATTTGTATATTCTAAGCCTGTGTACATTAAGGGCGCAACACCATTTAATTCTGAAATAGCAATAGCCAGTTCTTCTACTTTTTGAGCAGATACACCCGTAATTTGTTCAACAATTTCTGGTCTGAACTGTTGCGCATAACGCGAAAAATTATCAAAACCAACAGTCCACTCTTCTACAAATTTTTTATCATAAAGGTCTTGCCGAATCAGAATATTACATAAACCTAATGCCAGTGCACCATCAGTTCCCGGTCTGAGCGGTAACCAATCAACACCATCCAGTTTAGCCACAGCCGTTTTTCGCGGGTCAATAACCACAATTTTAGCTCCTCTCCCATGTGCTTCCAAAACTTTTTTATAACTATTTGGTGGTGTATCAGTTGCCGGATTAGCACCCCAAATTATTACCATTTCTGCATTATCAATATCAGGATACATATAATGATACATTCCTCCCATGGTAACATGAGGTGCAATCATTGCAAAGGAAACATAACATAAAGCACCTACCCCTAAAGTGTTAGGTGAACCAAAAGGGAATAATACACTAGATGCGGATGAAATAGCAACATTTTTTGGCTGAAATAAATCACATAAAGCTAACTCAAAACTTCCACGCCCGGTATAAATTGCAGTAGCTTCTGCACCGTAATCTTCCTTAATTTCAATGTGCTTTTTTACAATTATATCATAGGCTTCATCCCAGCTAATCCGTTCAAAATCATGAGTGCCTTTGGATCCAACACGTTTCATTGGATAGCGCAACCTATTTTCGGAATAAACAATTTCAGGAGCATGTGTCCCAAATTTACAAATTGCCCCAAGTGGTGAAGAATCATCCTCCTCAACTTTAACCATTTTTCCGTCATCACCATAAGTAACTTTTACCCAACAACCTGCAGGACAAATACCACAAATCGCCTTTTTAGTTCTATTATTCTCCATCTATTATACCGCCTCCCACAAAGAGTTTGTAAAGTAACTACGATTATCAAGAAAGTTTTTCTGTACTTTAAAACCACTCAAGTTTGCTAATTCCTCAATCATATTCATATCATATTTTTGAGAAATTTCCATAAAAATTGATTCCATCTTCTCAAATTTGAATACAATATTCTGTCTTTCAAATGCTACTTCTTGTTTTTTTGTACTTAGCAAGTAACTCTTAGTTGCACCGCTACCAGGATCGTAAACCGGATAATGAACAAATGAATTAATATCAAAATCAGCATATAGCTCCCTGTTTATCCTACTTAATAAATTTAAATTAAACTCTTTGGTATAGCCCGCATTATCATTATATGCATTCATAATTAATTGTGGATCTTTTTTCAAATCAAAACCAATAAAAAATTGATCGCCAGGAATAAGTACTTCCCTCACCGATTTCAAAAAATCAAGGCTGCCTTTATAACCATAATTTCCAATATTCGAACCTAAAAAAAGTACAATTTTTTTCTTGTATGTATTCAGATTCAAAGAACTCAATATTTGGGAATAGTCACCAATTTGTTCCTCTACACTTAATTCCGGAAAACTTTTTTTAAGCTCTTTAACAAGCTTAACTGTAGGCTCCTCAGATATATCAATCGGGACATAACGGAAAGGAACTCCATTTTGATAAAAGTACTCAAGCAGAATTTTTGTTTTATAACCATCGCCTGAACCCAGATCAATGAGATTAAATCCTTCAGGAACCTTATAAAATGCATCTTTTATAGACTCTTTTTGTTGTAAAAATATATCCCATTCACAATTTGTCAGATAGTAATCAGGATGTTGCATTATTTTTTCAAAAAGTCTACTTCCTTCATCATCATAAAAGTACTTTGATGATAGAAATTTTTGATTGGCAGAAAGACCTTCTATTACATCATCTAAAAAATAATTTTCACTTTTGACTTTTAAAAAGTCTTCTTCTTTATTATCAAATTTTCCATTAAGCATTTAGAAAAAATTTAATTTGTTAGTATTTCAGTTATTACTTTGTTAAAAAACGAATTGAAAGGTCTGGCTGTTTTGTAAAGTTTAAGTAAATAGTCTTCAAAGCCTTCTGACGTAGCCATCTCATCATCAATTAAATGAGTTAAAGCATAGCTTTTAAACCTTAATAATTCAATATCTTTGAAATCTTTAGGGAAACCTTTAGGTACTGTTTTCAGCTTTTCACCATATATCTCAGGAAAAACTTTTTTAAATTCGGAGCTTGAAATTATATTTTTAAATTCATCTGTCCGATCCATTATCTCATAGCGAAGTTCTTTTAAAATAGCAGGTTCAGGATGATAAACGCCTCCACCAGCAAAAGACCCACCAGGCTCAATGTGAACATAATAGCCTGCAAATGGACTTTTCCTTCCACCACTTGCAATATAAGCTCCAAAATGGGTTTTATAGGGTGCTTTGTTTTTTGAAAATCGAACATCCCGATATATCCTGAAAATACAATCCTTGGCAGAAATAGAATTGACAACACCATCAATCTGATTAACTTTAGGAATTAGCTGATTTATAAAAGTTTCAAATTGCTCTTTCAATTCAGTAAATTCCTTTTTATTATCATTAAACCAATCGCGGTTATTATTTTTGTGTAATTGTGTTAAAAATCTTAAGAGCCTTTCAAATTCCATACTTTTTATACT
Source organism: Bacteroidales bacterium (assembly GCA_029933755.1). Lineage (GTDB taxonomy): Bacteria > Bacteroidota > Bacteroidia > Bacteroidales > NBLH01 > NBLH01. The sequence continues at coordinate 7,212 of JAOZNO010000107.1, forward strand.
TTAAATTTACTCAAATATACATGAAATATTTAGAACAAAATGTCTCATAATTGACAATAAAAGATAAATTTCGAGTAGTAAAATCATTTGAAAATAAATGACTGCCCCATGAATTAGCATATTCTCTTATTTATATTGGCTATGGTTTAAATATTCTATTTACTCATAAAAACAATAATGGCAATAGCAATATAATTATACATTATACCACTATTGCCATTCTAAATCAACAAATAAGATACTAAATTAGTATTCCATTATGACTCATGTACAATAATTTCTGAGCTAAGTTCCATTGCTTTCCTATAACTTTCACTAACACCACAGTACCTTTTCTCAGATAAATCTATCGCCTTTTTAAGTTTTTCCATAGGAAGGTTTTTCCCTGTAAATTCGTAAATAACTTTCATTTTATCAAAGTGTTTGGGGTGCTCTTCTGTTAACTCCCCCTCAACCCGCACACTAAAATCATCTAGCTCAACACGCATTTTTGTTAAAATTGAAATTACATCCATTGCTGTACATCCACCCAGTGCAACAAGCATAAAAGGCTTTGGTTGTGGACCTTTATTTTCACCTCCAACTTTATCGGTTGCATCTATCATAATCTTATGACCAGCCACCTCTACCTCAAAGGCCATATTTTTTTTCCAGTTTGCAGTAATTGAATCTTTCATATTTTTTTATTTTTAAATTTCAACTTATTTAATATTTTAATTTTTGTACAAATATACTTTAATATTGTATATTGCAAAGAATTTGATATTTCTGTTTTACTTTTCCGAAAGTGTTAATTGGTAAGATTTTATATCTGGTTAATATCATAATTTGACTAAAATTAAAAACAAGGCACCATAAAAATGAGAAACATAGAAAACATTCCAGCCTGTGGAGATTGTCATAAAATAAACTCAGTTTTCAGTAAACTTGCAAAAGATGAACTGAACATTTTAACTTATGAAAAAGGTTGTAATTTTTATAAGCGAGGAAATATTATTTACCAGGAAAGAAATCGTATAAGTGGTGTATACTGCATTAGTAAGGGTATTATCAAGCTTTATAAAACAGGTATCGATGGCCGAGAGCAGATTATTCGATTTGCTCAAAAAGGTGATATAATAGGATATCGGTCTATTCTTAGTCAAGAGTTAGCTTGTACAACAGCAAAAGTAATTGAAGATGCTGTTTTATGTTTTATTCCTGCAAATTTATTTTTTAAATTGGTTAAGGAAAACAGCGATTTTTCAATGAAAATAATGAGACTTTCATTAAAAGAATTAGGTGAAGCAAATAAATTCATTATTGATATTGCTCAAAAAACGGTTAGAGAACGACTTGCTGAAATACTAATACTTTTAAAGGATACTTTTTCACTTGACAATGATCATTATTTACAAGTAAGTCTTACCCGTGAGGAACTGGCAAATTTGGTAGGCACAGCTACTGAGTCTGTTATTAGATTACTATCTGAATTTAAGTCTGATAAATATATTGAACTAAATGGTCGGCGAATTAAAATCTTAAAAATTGATGTGCTAAAAAAATTAGGTGGGATAAATTAAACCTTATCTAATATATATTGCTTTTTTGTTTATCAAAGTCTTTATTCTAAAAACTGATTCACAAAATAATAAAGATCCGTTAGAAAAACTTAATCCCTATCATTACTATATCATCAGTTTGCTCATGATTTTGTGTCCAATTTTCTAATTCTTTATATATGATAAGTTTCTGTGATTTTAATGACTTGTTTTGATTTTCCAATAACAAGATCATTAGTTTCTTTTTTGAAAATTTTTTCTCATCAGCACCACCAAATTGATCGGTTATACCATCAGAAAACATATATACTGTATCGTCCTGATCTAACTGGATTTCATGATTGTGAAATGTACCAACCTC
>JAOZNO010000867.1 GCA_029933755.1 Bacteroidales bacterium
GAATTGAGGCGTCGAACCTTAAAGCTGTATGCTTATACTGCAAGAGGTTTGCAACAAAAAGTCCGACAAAGAAAAAATGCACCTTTGGTAAATTTATCATTTTTAGACATTTTTACTATTTTGGTTTAAATTGCAGATTGACAGACAATTAATAAAGTATCTAATAAGTTTATGAATTAATCAGGCTAAGTAGAGTTCGTATAATATGCCGATATTTATTTTAATAAGTTTTTATGTTAATTTATCAAACAGTACACAGTTTTCAGTACGCAGTAAAAAAACTGAATTGCAACAAGTTACCATCCTGAGAACTGCATACTTTTAATAAAAGGAAAAACGTTTACTATTGAAAAAAGGCTGACTTTATGGACAAACACTAATTTGGGTTATAATTCTAGTTCACTAAATCTTTTCATTGACTTAGTAAACATTATTTTTGTTTCATCAATAATATGACTTTTCCACTTATCAGATGAAGGGTAATACATCTCAACTATATCCTTTTTTACTTTTTTCAAATCCTCATCTGATGCAAAGCCATATTGCTCACCCTGATTTTCCAAAATCATAATATGTATTGATTTTAATGAACCTAATGTAGTTTGACTGTCCATTGTACCATACTCAAAAGCAATAGGAATAAATGTTTTATCACTGTTAATTTTTCCAATATAACTTACAAAATCACCTGTAACTGTATAAAAGTCATCAGAATCTCCCCAGTCAATTTTAAACCCTTCAAAAATGAATTCCATACGTTTCCTTACGGATTCTTCAACAGGATTTGGGAATAAATGCAACTTTCCCCTTTCTCCATATCCCGTATGTAAATCAATGCTAAATATCATCTGATAAGGGTCACAGATTGTATCAATAATTTGGACAAGGTCTTTAATTTGTGGTTCAAAATCATTTCCACCATAGTATAAGCCTTCAGGAAATTTATATTGACCTTGTAAAATAGCTTGCCTAAGTACAGGCATTGTTTTTTTTGCAATTTCTTTAATTGCTTTTACAAAGAAAAAACGATTTGCCATACTCGTAGTTTCAACTTCCCCTTTTGGGTTTATTAGGTCATAAACTTTGGGGTAACCTTCATTTACGGTTTGATATAATTCTGGATTAATATCACTATTCCGGTTTAAATCAACATTGTTTTCAGTTACACGCCTTGAGTATTTAAAACCATATGGATTAAGACTATGGATTAGTAAAATACCGGTTTTTGAAATAAACTCTTCAGATATAAAATTATTCATGAAAAAAAGCTGCACTGCACTACCTACATAACCTTCCACACCATGAACTCCTGAGCTCAGAATTAAAATCTTATCTGTATTTCCTAAACTTGGAATATAACAAAAGTCAATGGTTAAATTGGTATCTATATCACTTTTAACAGGTATGTTAAATGTTTTTACACCTGCATATTTCTTGAATAATTCATCTGATTTTAATCTGAAATCTTTACGTGCTTCTTCATATGAGTTATTAAAATAAGTAAGATTATCTTCGTTTAGCTCATAATTATCTTCAAGAGAATAATTATTAAATGAGACATAAAAATAACTAATTCCACCAATAATTGAAATCAGAACAATTCCTGTAATTACGAGGAGTATCTTAATCAGCTTATTCATTTTATACAAGTTTTAGGTTAAAGGATAAAGGTAAAATAAAAAAGCCGGATACAAAATGATCCGGCTTTTTTGAAATATTGTGATGAAGTTAGTTTTAAAACTCTTCAATATGAATTTGTCCTACCACTTTCCTTTTATGCTCTACAAAATTATCATTCTCTAAGGTTTCCCTCATTCCTTTAACCATCATAGGATTTCCACATAAAAAAACGTGCGTATCTTCAGGTGTTGGCTTAAACCCCCATTTTTTTTCAGCAATACCATCGTTCCAAATTGCTTCAATAAAACGTGTATCGCCAGACCAACCGGCAGGTTCTTTATTAGGTTCTGTAATTGTTGGATAATAAGTAAAATTAGGAAACATTGATTGCAGCAAGTTTAATTCTGATGAATAACCTAAATCCCAACTATTAGCTGCGCCATGAATTACTAACATTTTACCTTTTCTTGCTAATGCATTTGACCTAAACATACTCATGTAAGGAGCAACACCTGTACCGGTAGCAATTAGCACAACATTCTGGTCGTTTGCAATTTCTGAAAGAGTAAACATACCCACTGCTTTTTTTCCCATCCAAATTTTGTCACCAATATTCAAATTGAAAATTCGTGGTGTTAATGCTCCGGAATGAACCAGCGTAATATAAAACTCAATATATTCTTGGGTAGATGATGGAGCAATTGAATATGCTCTT
>JAOZNO010000868.1 GCA_029933755.1 Bacteroidales bacterium
AACAGAATCTTTAAATTCACCCGTTAATTTTGCATTCAAATAGCCCGAAATTTGCAAATACTTATGTGTTTTCTTCCATATTTCTGGTTCATTTTGTCGTATCCAATTGCAATGACCAATGCGTTCCATCTTTTCCAAGGTAGAATTCATTCCTATAGATTTAAAAATTAAATTAAGAGGAAATTTTGGCTTGTAAACACTTTTTGCTTTCCGCTGATCGAGCCAGGTCATAGAAGGACGAAGTGTATTTACTTCACTATCCACATTTACCATTGTATTTCGAAGCGTTGTAACACTAACACCTTTAATCTTATTAAAACCCTGCGGGTTCCTTTTTTTTAAAATATTGCTTGCTTTGCATAAACCATCCCAGTAAACTTCAGCCTTTTGCTCTGCCCAATTTGGATTTTTACTAAAATAAGGTTCGTAAAATATTTGTTCTTTGTCAATCATTTCTCCTTTAAAGGAAAATAAAATTGCCCTAATACTTTGTGTTCCGCAATCAATTGAAAGAATCATTTTTTATTTTATTAAGTTGTTCCACCTTATTGACAAGCAGTTTGTTTATTCGCCTACTAATTTTATTTAACAAAGAATAATGTAAGATTTGTGTTTTTGAGTTGCAACTTTAATATCTATTGTTCGCAAAATAATTAAAATTCCTAACTAACAGGCATTTATCTTCCTATTAATTGTTTTCCCGGATTCATTATATTATTGGGGTCGAAATGTTTTTTTAAGGCTCGTAAAACATTCATTTGACTTTCACCCAGATGTTCAGGCATCCATTTAGAAATCATTCTCCCAACACCGTGATGATGTGAAAGTGAGCCTCCACTTTTTTGAATAGTACCTAACAAGCCTTCCTGAAACTTTAAATATGCCTGGGTATCTTTTTCTTTAATAATAAAAATGAAATACAAATTAGTGCCTTGAGCATAAAAATGCGAAGCATGTGTTAAACATATGGTATCAGGTCTGCTTTTAACAAAAGCTCTGCATTGTTGGTATACTTCATGCAAACTGTCCCATGAAACACCTGTTTCTAAAGTATCTATCACAATTCCATAATCCATTAAGTCTTCACGCAAATAAGGGTCTTTGTATCTGCCTGGTTCCCATTTTTTTACAGGGAAGGATGTCAAATTCATAGCCCCATGCTTTTTGCAAATTTTCTTTACCTTTGATTTAATATTTTTTGCAAATTGCTTATCGCCATCGGCAGAACCCAGAAACAAACATCTTTCCATAGGTTTAAACCCCCGCATTTTCATTATTTTGTCGTAAATAGTATTTTCAATACCATATAATTTTAAACCATGATGTGTTTCTTCGGGGTCTGAAATACGGAAAACTGCTGGCATACCAAATTCACCTTGCGAAATTTCACGACTAGCATTAACTGCTGCATCCCAGTTTGGAAATATAAAACCAAAATACTGCCTGTTTTCAGGTTTATACCTGTAAACTTTCCAGGTAAGCTCAACAATAATCCCAAAGATCCCTTCACTTCCTTTTATTATATCCAAAATTTTTGGTCCGGTTGCCGTTGCCGGATACTCTTTTGTTATAATATCTCCTGAAGGACTTATCATTTCAACCCCGAGAACCAAATCGCCTGCATCGCCATAATAAGAAGACTGTTGCCCGGAACCAAGGGTAATAAACCAGCCACCTACGGATGAATATTCAAATGACTGGGGGAAATGCCCACATGTAAATTTATGTTTTGCTCCGTAAAGTTCCTTTGCCTTGTTCAAAGCCTCTTCAAATGCAGGGCCCATCATTCCAGCTTCAACAGTAACGGTTTGATTGAGTTCGTTGAACTTCACAATTTTGTTCAAATGTGTAGATAATACAAGTGTTATACCACCTTTTTCCGGATAAAATCCAAAATTGACTGATGACCCACCACCATATACATAAATTGGTATTTTTTCCTCATTACAGTATTTTACAATTTTAGAAATTTCTACTTTATTTCGAGGATGAACAACTAAATCTGTGATTAGCCCAAGCTCTTTACGGCGCAACTTCATGGTTTCTTCAACCGTTTTACCGCTTGAGTATTTTAAACGATCGTATTCTATTGAAGATACATTTTCTTTACTACAGATTTCAACAAACTTATCTATTTGTGATACACTTAATTTGCTTTCAATTTTTATATCAATGATTTCGTTTCCTGTACTTTCTTTTTCAACAAAATCTTCATCTGTTAGTTTAAACTTTTCTTTTAATTCTTGAAAAAGCATATCATTAGGATGCTTAAAACCTAAAGGATCACCATATTTAAAAATTGATCGGTAAGAACCTTTTTTTGGTGCTTCATTAT
>JAOZNO010000108.1 GCA_029933755.1 Bacteroidales bacterium
CCGGTATATTATAAAAAAATTCTGATTAACAATAAAAAGGTATTATTAAAAGCATCATACAAATTAAAGCACAATGAAAATAATTTATATATAAAGTTTGAAGGGATTTCATTTAAAAATGCAAATAATATTTTATATAAATATATGATGAAGGGTGTAGATACTGCATGGACTTACACAAAAAACAAAGAATTAAGATTCTCTTTCCTTCCACCAGGTAACTACACACTTTTAATTAATGCAATGAATGCTGATGAAATATGGAATACTGTACCAATAAGGATGTCATTTAGTATTAGTCAACCATTTTGGAAAACCACGGTTTTTATTATTTTTGGTATAATAATTTTTCTCATATTGATATATTTTTTTTTCCGAACAGTATTAAATGAAATTAGAAAAAAAACAGCTCTCAAAAATGAATTAAATAAATTCATGAACCAGGCTCTGGTTAATCAAATGAATCCGCATTTTCTATTTAATGCGCTAAATTCAATTAATAATTATATTTTAAAAAATGACAAAAAAGAAGCAAGTAAATATTTAACAAAGTTTTCTGGCCTAATTAGGCTGATTTTAGAAAACTCGCAAAAAGAATATATTACTATTTATGAGGAAATTAAGGCGAATAAGTTATACCTTGATATTGAAACAAGTCGTTTAAAAAATAATATTGAATATGAATTTATTGTTGAAAAATCTGTTGATCAGTTTGCCACTAAGGTTCCCAGCCTATTAATTCAACCATTTTTAGAAAATGCAGTTTGGCATGGAATTCAGCCTTTAGATAAAAAAGGTGTAATTACCGTTACAATCTCAAAAAAAGACTTATTTTTACAAATTGAAGTAATGGATAATGGAATTGGGCGAAAAAAGTCTAGAAAAGTTAACAATAATAATAAATTTAAGAAACAATCTTTGGGTATTGAAATAAGTAGGAAAAGAATGAAGATATTAGAACAACTTTACCCAAAAAAAGCAAATATAGAATACAGGGATTTATATAACGGAAATGAGGCTGCAGGTACACTTGTCATAATCAGTATTCCATTTATTAAATCCATGCAAAAAATAAACCTACATTAGTATTGAAATGAAACAAGCTATTTTATAAGCAAGTACTTTATGATATTTATTAAACAGCAAATAAAGTACTTTTTTGTTGCTTATTTATTACAAATAGCTATATACACTCATGCACAATCCCTTAATTATAAACACTATGGTGTAGAGCAAGGGCTTCCCAGCTCTGAGGTTTACCAGGTTTTTCAAGATAGCAAAGGATACATTTGGTTTGCAACAGATATGGGTATTAGCAGATTTAATGGATCTGAGTTTACTAATTTTGATATAGAAAATGGTTTAGCAAATAGCACCGTTTTTGAAATTTTTGAAGATCATCATGGAAAAATATGGTTTTTAAGTCTATTAAACAAGTTATCGTATTATGATGAGGATACTATTATTCAATATCGTTATAATAAAATAATTGAAGAACATTCCCAAAAAAATATTATCCCTGTAAAGCGTTCTTTTTTTATTGACTCATTAAACAATGTTTATATATCAGTAAGAAGTGAAGGGATTTTCAAATTATCTAATAAGGGAGAGTATACTAATTTACAAAAAAATGATACAAACTCTACTTTAAGAATTGTTGAAATTTCAAATAAATTACTTGTAGGATATAAATATAAAGATACCATATCTGAGCATATTATTTATAAAAATATTGCTGTAAGCATAAGAAATAACCAAATTAAAAAAAATAAATCTATTAAATCTAAGATGTATTTTACAGAATATGATTTAGATAACAAGACCATATTAATTGCCACCAATGAAAATATTTTCAGAATAAATTTGGATAAATTATCAAAATTAAAAACTTTCAATAATGATATTCTGTGGTTTAGCAAAGATAAGCATAACAGATATTGGGTAAGTATTAGAGACAACGGAATTTTTTGTTTCGAAGGCAATGACTTTTCTACCAAAAACAGTCAACATTTTTTAAAAAATCAAAATGTTTCTTCTGTATTAATTGATAAAGATGATGGATATTGGTTTTCAACTCTGAATAATGGAGTTTATTACCTGCCAACATTTGAGCTAAAAACCATTATAGAAACTATTGATAAAAATATTTGCAACATAAGCGAAAGTCCCCAGAACTTACTTGTAAGTATGTTAAAATCAGAGTTCTTAGTTTTTAATAAAAAATGTAATTTTATAAAAAAAATAAAAACCGGAACAAATAATTTAGTTCATAAAATAGTATATGATCAAGAAAAAGATATATTTTTGATAATCACTAATAGATTTTTCAAAAAAATTAGTCCAAATCAAATTAAGCATACCACAGAACTAAGTTCAAAAAATATATCTACTAGTGAAATAAATGCTAAAACTGTGGCTTTGTCTATAGAGCCTGATATTTGGTTTAGCAACACATCAGGCTTGTTCCGTGCAAAAGATGGCAGAATTGTATATTCTTCAGAAAAAGAAAATCAATGGCACGAACTTATTTACTCTATTATAGCAAACCCCAATGGCAGTTTGTGGTTAGGAACATTAAAAGGCTTATGGAAATACAAAAATGGAGAATATATTTACTATGGAAATCAAAATAGTTTTTTTAAACACCGTACTAATGCACTTTTAAAACACAAGAATAAGCTTTTTATTGGAACAAAAGGTGCAGGGCTTATCATTTATAATTTGAAAAATGAAAGTATTACGGTTTTAAATAATCATGACGGTTTAACAAGTAATTCTATTACAAGCATAGCAAAATATGACAATAAAATATATGTTGGAACAAACAAAGGTTTAAATATCCTGAGCATAAAAGATAAGGGCAATTATAAAATACAACAATTTGATAAAGGAAATGGACTCTTGTCTGATGAAATTAATAAATTATACACTTATGACTCTGTGCTATACATTGTTGGGAAAAAGGGTGTCAATTATATAAATCTTAAGCAATTTAACCTGCAAAACAAAATACTAAACACCTATATTGAAAAAGTAAGAATAGGGACTATAGATACCTTAGTTAAAGAAAGCTATGAGCTAAATTACAAACAAAACTTCATAAACATTTCATACAAGGGTGTCACATTTAACAATAGCCAAAATATACTTTATCGTTATAAAATGCATCCAATTGTTACAGACTGGACATATACAAATAAAGACGAACTTCAATTTACCTCGTTAAATCCAGGCACTTATAAATTTGAAGTTTCTGCCAAAAATAAAAAGGGTGAATGGAACCAAACAAATACTACACTAAGCTTTGTAATAAAAACTCCTTTTTGGCAAAACTGGTGGGTTATTAACTCTATTATGGCATCACTTATTATTCTTATTATAATAATAATTAATAATCGGTTAAATAGGGTTCGAAAAGAAAATCGATTAAAAAAAGAGCTTAACCTGTACATGAAAAAAGCAATAAACTCACAAATAAATCCACATTTCCTGTTTAACTCATTAAATTCTATAAATCAATATATCCTAAAAAACGATAAACTTAGCTCAAGCAAATACCTTAATAGATTTTCAATTTATATACGAAGTATTTTAAATGCTTTAAAAAATGACTTTCAAAGCCTTTCAGAAGAGTTGAAAATTTCAGAATTATATCTTGAACTGGAAAAATTTAGATTAAAAGAAAAACTATCATATAATCTTAAAATAGACAAATCAGTAAAATCCCGAAATGTTCTTATTCCAACAATGATTATTACCCCCTTTCTTGAAAACGCTATTTGGTTTGGTATTCTACCTCAAAAAGGACAAGGGAAAATAGAAATAATTATTTCTCAGGAAAATACAACATTAACCATATCTATTTGCGATAATGGAATAGGAAGAGTAGAGTCATTAAAACTACAAAATAATCCGGATTTCAATTTAAAAAACCCTGGCTCTAAAAATGCAATAGAAAGAATTAAATTATTAAACGATTTGTATTCAGATAAAATAGATATAAACTATATTGATAAAGAGAAAGTTGATGGAGCTTGTGGAACAGTTGTGAACATCACAATTGAAGTAAATATAGGTGAAAATGGTAAATGAAAAAGGTAAACCATTCTAAATTAACATTACCTAAATTTATTTTTAGTTTTTCCTTTAACTATGAAATTCATTCTTTATTTTGATTATTTATTTTTAATTTTACAAGCGACTAAGTAAGAATGGAACTAATGAGAACACTTATAATCGATGATGAACCAGATGCAGTTAATGCTTTGAAAATTATCATTGAAGAATTTTTACCAGAACTAACAATTGTAGGTTCATTTTCAGATCCTATTAAAGCAATTGAGGGTATCCCAAAGTTGAATCCTGAGCTTGTTTTTCTGGACATTAATATGCCTGGTTTAAATGGATTTGAATTACTTGAATCTCTACCTCACAGAGATTTTAAGACAATTTTTGTAACTGCCTATGATGAATATGCTCTTAAAGCATTCAAGTATAGTGCTATTGATTATATTTTAAAGCCGATTGATATTGATGAACTTATTTCTGCAGTACAAAGAGCAATATCAAGTAATAATACAGTAACTAATAAGTCTGATGAAACCAAATATGAAAAACTATTTCAAACGGTAAATAAAAAGCAATCTGAAAAATTGGTTGTTTCAACATACGAAGGCATATATTACATTAATCCTTTAAATATTATTTATATACAAGCTGATAGTAGTTACTCAAAAATTATATTTAAAAATGATGAACCTTTGTTTGTGGCCAAAAGCCTAAAAGAGTTTGAAGAACTTTTACAAGCAAATAATTTTTTCAGGAATCACCATTCTTACCTTATTAACCTAAACTTTGTAAGGAAGTATACACGGGTTGATGGCGGGAATATTGAGATGTCAAATGGTGATCAAATACCATTAGCACGCCGAAAAAAGAATGAGTTTTATGAATTTATGAAAAATGCAATTGCTAAATAGTCTCAGCAAGAAAATATCAAATACTAATTATTCCGGTTCTATTTTTCAAATATTTAGAACATTTTTCTTTTCGAATTCGACAAGCCAGTTACTTAATTCTCATAGTTTTTTTTCACAACTTAACATTAGCCAAATTTGATTTTCCCCATTAAATCATTTAATTTAGCCAAGTTCAAATTTATAAAAACTGAATATTTTATTAACTCGTTTTTATAATTTAATAAGACTATTTATCATGACCGATGAAAAAAAAGCAGTGAAAAAAAAATTAAACCTACCCATTTGGGCAAGAATAGTTCTGTTTATTATTTCATATTTAATACTAAGTGGTATTTTTCAGGCAATAGCAGCACCTTTAGCAAATATTAATATATTAGATGTAGACTCTGTTAAAAACTTAAATTCTGAACAGCTGCTCTTAATGCAATTTGTTAGTTTCCTGTCTTTAGTTTTATTAATTTTCATTTTCAGAAAATATATTGATAAAAAATCGATAAAATCCCTTGGGTTTTCAATAGAGCATAGATTAAAGGATATTGTTATCGGATTTATAATTGCCCTTTCTATAATTGGTGGAGGTTCACTATTTCTTTATGTATTTAATTTTGTGGAGTTTTCAAATTTTCAAATTAATATTTATTCAATAATAATAAGTTTGTTATTATTTATTATTGTTGCATTCAATGAGGAAATTTTAATTCGGGGATATATACTAAATAATCTAATGTCATCAATGAATAAATATATTGCACTAATAATAAGTGCTCTAATATTTACTTTATTTCATGCTTTAAACTCCAGTTTTTCACTATTGCCAATTATTAATATATTACTTGCCGGTATATTATTAGGTTCAACATATATTTTCACAAAAAACCTCTGGTTTCCAATAAGCCTACATTTATTTTGGAACTTTTTTCAAGGCCCAATTATGGGATATTATGTAAGTGGACAAAAAACAGAATCAATGTTTAAGACCACGCTTTTTGGTGATATTAGAATTCATGGAGGTGATTTTGGGTTTGAAGGCTCTATAGTTTGTACAATTATGTTATCCATAGCAATTATACTAATCATAAAATATTATAAAACAATAACAAATGAAGAATAATAAATTACTAAAATACTTATTAATAACTGCTGTAGTTCTAATTGCTTTTGCAATTATTGGGAAAAAAGCAGGATGGTTTGGAAAAGTAAAGGCTGTAAAAGTAAGTACTGAACTTGTACAAAAAAGAACTATTGTTGAAATTATTACTGCTAATGGAAAAATACAGCCGGAAACAGAAGTCAAATTAAGCCCTGAAGTTTCAGGCGAAATAGTTTTGCTTAATGTGGTAGAAGGTCAGGAAGTTAAACAGGGTGATTTATTAGTAAAAATTAACCCTGAAATTTATTTATCAGGTATCGCCCGTATGGAAGCAAGTCTGAATTCGGCTAAATCAAACCTTGCTAATTCAAGAGCAAGACTAGTGCAAACTAAAGCACAATTTACTCAGGCAGAATTATCCTATAAAAGGAATAAAAAACTTTGGGAAGATAAAGCTATTTCAGATTCAGAATTTGAGGCTGCTCAATCAAATTACGCTGTTGCAAAAGCCGATGTTGATGCAGCTAAGGAAAGTGTTAACTCAGCTTATTATAATGTTATGAGTACAGAAGCTTCATTAAGAGAATCACGCGAAAACCTTGCTAAGACTACTATTTACGCACCAATGTCCGGAACTATTTCAAGGCTTAATGTTGAAGTTGGCGAACGCGTATTAGGAACAATTCAAATGGCAGGTACTGAATTATTAAGAATTGCCAACTTAAACCTAATGGAAGTAAAAGTTGATGTTAATGAGAATGACATCGTAAGGGTTGAAAAAAATGATACGGCAATAATTGAAGTAGATGCATATCTTGGCAAAAAATTCAAAGGACTTGTTACCGAAATTGCCAATTCAGCATCTGTAGCTGGGAGTGGAACAGATCAAGTAACAAACTTTGAGGTTAAAATTTTAATACTTAAAGATTCGTATTCTGAATTAATTCCTGAAGGCAAAACAAATTACTACCCTTTTAGGCCGGGTATGTCAGCAACTACAGATATTCAGACAAATACAAAGTATAATGTATTAACTGTTCCTATTCAGGCAGTTACTACCAGAAAAGATTCAACTGGAGTTACTGATAAAAAAGGTACTGGCTTACAAAAAGAAGAAGATATTAAAAAAGAGGAAAAGAAAAAAAAGAGGAAAGATGAAAAACCTCTAATTGTTGTTTTTGAATATAATGATGGAAAAGCTTTACTTAAAGAAGTAAAAACTGGGATACAAGATGATAATTATATAGAAATTATTTCCGGCTTACAAGACAGTGCTGAAGTGGTTACCGCACCATACAGTGTGATTTCTAAAAAATTAAAAAAAGATATGCCTATTGAAAAAGTGGATAAAGATAAACTGTTTAGCGGCGAGGAAGATTAAGCCTTTTTTCAGGTTAATCTTCTCTTTTATTTATTTTTAATTTTCTTTTCCTGTACACATCATATCCCAAAAACAACCAAAACAATATGATTGATATGATTGATATTGTAGAAGTTAATTGTGAATATTGGGGTACATAATATAATTCTATATCATGATTACCTTTTGGCAGTACAATACCGGTAAATCCAATATTTACACGAGATAACAACTTATTCTCTCCATTCACCTTAATTTTCCAGCCTTTATCAAAAGGAATGGTAAAAAATAGCATTTTTGTTTTGCTAATTTCTATTTTGCCCTTAATATTTGCTTGCGAAAACTCTGTGATTTGCAAAGTATCTTCTTTTAGTTTCAGAACAAATTCACCATATTTTAATAAATTAAATTGTGATGGTGGAATAAAAATACTTGTATCAGATTGTACTATTTGTTCAAACTCCTGTAGTTCATTTTGCAGTAAATTTGTATCTTCATAAACAAAAGCATTTAACAGGGCTAACTGGTTTTCAAAGTTATTGACCGAATGCTTTCTAACAAAAAGTTTTATTTTATCACTTTCTTCCTTTCCAAGTATTTGAGCTAAAGCTGCATCAATTTCATTTTCACTGGCAATGTTTTTTCCTAAAAGAGGATTTATGCGGTTAATTAAGTTATTTGCTGCTTGTTCACCACTAACTCTTTTTGTTTCGGTGAAAATATTATTTATGGATTGTTGCGTAAGTTTATAGCTAATCAGCTTTTGGTAATCAGCAAAATCAATATATTTATCATAAGTATAGCCAAACGGTAGGTAAAACCTGTTTTTCAGGATGGTAATACCTGCTTGCCTGCTCAATGAATCAAAGCCAAAACGCATAAAGTCAGGATGTTCCGATTTACTTAAATGATATTTTACATTACCGAAGGTTTGCAAAAGTGGGTTACCCCTAAAACCTGTGATCCAGCGTGTTGCTGTTTCATCACCTTTTTGTATCAGTCCGGTTTCTTCCAAAAAACGGACATAATTTAGTTGGTTAAACGATGAGTAACTAGTTGTGCCATAATACCCTTGTGCCAAAGCATCGTTCAAACTACCATGCATGGCATTGCCCGACTGATAATCTTTTTCTGTCCGGTAAAACAGTGCTTTATCTATTGATTTTATATAGTTAACCGCTTTAATCGTTCCATCTTTATATCCCCCGGCATTTTCTGCAAATTCCTTTTTAGTAACAGGTTCCCTATCAGCATACGATTTATATGAAAAATAGCTTAATTCAATGGTTAAAAGTAAAATCAATCCAATTTGTGCATAGGATTTATATTTTGGTTTCGACATTAAAACTAATAAAATAGAATATAAAAATAATAGCAATACAATGATCATCCTCAAACTATTATCAATAGCCTTTAGTGGGATTGATTTATAAGGAAAAAATAGCGCAACCAATAAAACCAACAAGGTGCCTCCAAGTAACTTGTAATTAATTTTAAAAGTTTTATCCAGCTCATTTAATGCATATACAGCATAAAACAACAGTGTAAACGGAATAAAAAAGTCAAAGCCATAACGCCAATAATCGCCTGTAAAAGCAAGCATTGCATGGCGTAAGTAAGGAAAAATAAGTGTTAAGCCCCAAAACCCAAGAAAACTGCCGAATACTATTTTCTTTCTTTTAT
>JAOZNO010000109.1 GCA_029933755.1 Bacteroidales bacterium
AAATTTATCATTTTTTAATATTTTACTATTTTGGTTTAAGTCGCATATTGATAGAGCATCTAATAAATTTATGAATTAATCAGGCTAGAAACAAGCAATGCTTTAAGACAAGACATCACAAAAAAACAAAATCCTCCTCAAAAAATTGAGAAGGATTTTTTAAATAAGCTATGCTTATGAACCCTCAAATAGGGTTTCCGTATTTCAGATAAATTAGTTCGGATTTGATTACATCATTCCACCCATTCCGCCCATTCCAGGAGCTCCTCCCATAGGTGGCATTGCAGGCTCTTCAGTTTTTTCATCTGCAATAATGCTTTCAGTTGTTAACAACATTCCGGCAATTGAAGCTGCATTTTCAAGTGCAATTCTCACCACTTTTGTAGGATCAATAACACCTGCTTTAAATAAATTTTCATAAACTTCAGTACGTGCATTAAAACCAAAATCAGCTTTACCTTCTTTTACTTTCTGCACAACTACAGAACCTTCATCACCAGCATTAGCAACAATCTGACGTAATGGCTCTTCTAAAGCTCTTTTTATAATAGCAATACCTGTTGTTTCATCATCGTTTTCTCCCTTCATACCAGTAATTGACTCAATAGCACGAATTAATGCAACACCACCACCGGGAACAATACCCTCTTCAATTGCTGCTCTTGTAGCACTTAATGCATCATCAACACGATCTTTTTTCTCTTTCATCTCAACTTCTGAAGCTGCGCCTACATATAAAACTGCAACACCACCTGCTAATTTAGCAAGTCTTTCCTGAAGTTTCTCTTTGTCGTAATCAGAAGTTGTTGTTTCAATTTGAGCTCTAATTTGCTTAACTCTAGCTTCAATTAGCTCTTTTTCACCTTTTCCATTAACAATTGTAGTATTATCTTTGTCCATGGTCATTTTTTCAACCTGGCCAAGCATTTCCATGGTAGTAGCCTCTAGTTTTAGGCCTACTTCTTCTGAAATTACCGTACCACCGGTTAAAATTGCAATATCCTGAAGCATTTCTTTTCTTCTATCACCAAAACCCGGAGCTTTAACAGCAGCAATTTTTAACGAACCACGTAATTTATTAACTACCAAAGTAGCAAGAGCCTCACCATCAATATCTTCAGCAATAATCACTAATGGTCTTCCTGCTTGTGCAACTGGTTCTAAAACTGGTAGAAGGTCTTTCATTGTAGAAATCTTCTTATCGTAAAGAAGAATATATGGATCTTCAATTACTGCTTCCATTTTTTCAGAATCAGTAACAAAATAAGGTGAAATATATCCCCTGTCAAACTGCATACCTTCTACAACTTCAACAGTTGTATCAGTACCTTTAGCCTCTTCAACAGTAATTACACCATCATTATGAACTTTCTCCATTGCTTTGGCAATAAGTTTACCAATTTCGGTATCATTATTTGCCGAAATTTTGGCAACTTGCTCAATTTTATCAATATCCTCACCAACTTTTTGAGTTTGTGATTTAATATTTTCAATAACCTTTTTTACTGCTTTATCAATACCTCGTTTCAAATCCATTGGATTTGCACCAGCAGTAACATTTTTCATTCCTACATTAATAATTGACTGAGCAAGAATTGTTGCCGTTGTTGTTCCGTCACCAGCATCATCAGCAGTTTTTGAAGCTACTTCCTTAACCATTTGGGCTCCCATATTCTCAAATTGATTAGGAAGTTCAATTTCTTTTGCTACAGTTACACCATCTTTAGTAATTTGAGGTGCACCAAATTTTCTTTCAATTATAACATTTCTACCTTTTGGGCCTAATGTTACTTTTACTGCATCAGCTAATTGGTCAACACCTTTTTTTAGCAAATCACGAGCTTCTATGTTAAATTTAATTTCTTTTGCCATTTTTATACAATTTTATTATGTGTTATAAAATTAATGTTAATAGATTTATTATACAATTGCTAAGATATCAGACTGTTCTAAAATTAGATAGTCCTTACCTTCATATTGAATTTCTGTACCTGTAAATTTTCCGTATAGAACTTTATCTCCAACTTTTACTTCCATAGGATTTTCTTTAGATCCGCCACCAACTGCAAGAACAACTCCATTTTGCTGTTTTTCTTTTGCTGAATCAGGAATAATAATTCCACTAGCTGTTTTATCTTCACTAATTGAAGATTCAACCAAAACTCTTGTTCCTAAGGGCTTAATTTTTATTTCTGCCATGTTTATTTTATTTTTATTAGATATTGTTTTCAAGGTCTTTTCCTGTCATAATTTATGCCAAATGACTTTTTTAAGTCTTTTGGCATATTTTCAACATTTATTCATGTCAATTTATCATATTATCCAAACCAAAAACTATAAAAACAAGACATTATCAACACATTTGAACTAATTGTAATCAAGTTTAAGAAATGACACGAGTATGACATTTTGGCTCACAAAGAGAAAGGGCTGTCTAAAACCAGACAGCCCTTTAATATTATTTGTAATTATCTAAAAATGATTTTACATCTACATTTACAATTCTAAATGATCCTTTATATTATTCCTGACCACTTCCGCTATTTGATGTTGGTATATTTGGCATCATTGGCACATCACTAGCATTTTCAATCTGGTCTTTTATTTCTGACTCTTGCTCAGTTTCAGCCGCACGTGGTATAGTCATACTACCTACAACACTAAGAACAAGAATCCCAATAGCTAAAGCCCAGGTTGCTTTCTCAAGAAAATCAGCGGTTTTTCTCACACCCATAACTTGGTTTGATGAAGAAAAATTTGAGACTAAACCTCCACCTTTTGAGTTTTGAACCAATACAATTAAAATTAACAATACACTAGCAATGATTGTTAAAATAGCAATTAAAGTATACATGATAATTATTTATTTTTTATTAAACTTTCCACCTTTTTAATTTGGATTGCAAAGTAAGTCTTTTTTTGTGGAAATTTCAAAATTAATTTTTTGTAAACATTAAGAGCCTTATCATAATACTTCTGTTCAATAAACAAATCAGCCATTGCTTCGGTCATAAATTCCTCTTTCTCCTCAAAACTATTTACCGAAATATCTCCTTTTAATTTAATTTCTTTATCAACAGTTAACCTTTCTAACGAATCTGATTTATTAATAAAATCATCAATCAAATTTTGGGACTTCTTAGGCTTGGTAATTATTTCTTCTTCCTTTTTTACACTTACTTTATCTTCTTCCTTTTTTATCATTGGTGGTTCAAGCAATTCTTCTTTTTTTCCCTCACCTTTCCTTTCTTCTTCTATTTTAACAATTTCTTCCTGCTTATCTTTTTCAGGTGGCACTGTTTTCAACTGTTCTTTTTCTGCTTTTTTCTCTTCTTCATCCTCTATTTTCATTTTTTGCTTTTTCATAGCAATTCTTTTCAATAAAAAATCGGCAGCACTACCTTTTTTCTCATCTACCAGTTTAGTCTTCTTTTCGATCACTGGCACCTTTGTATCCACAATTTTCACTTCTTCCTTTAAATCTTCTTTCTCTACCTGCTTTTTTTCAGGTACGCTAGTTACGACTTCCTTTTCAGAAGTCTCATTCTGATCAAACAATGATTCAATTTTACTTTTTGTTTGTTTAACAGGTGGTTTCCCATTATTTTCGTATCTTCTTTTTTGATGCTGTTTAAATAAATCTTTTGCAGTAAACGACTGCTCCTCTACTTGCTCCTGATCCTTTTCTTTTATTCTTTCCTCAAATGTTTTTTCTTCAGCTATCTCTACTTTTTTATCAAGATTTTCTTGTTGCTCTACTTTTTCTTTAAGCTCTTCCGTTTCTACTTTCACATCCTCCTTAAAAGGATCCTTAACAACAGGCTCATGAGTCTCTTCGTTTTTCTTTTTATCCCCAGGCTCAACAATTCGGTTTCGTTTTCGTTTATTTATATCTGAATTAACATCAATTGTTTCAGGATTTTCATTTGAACTAATATTCATTTCTTTTTTTATAGCTCTAATTTTCGAAAAGATATCATTCATTACATCCGACTGCTTTTTCACTTCGCCACTTCCTTTCCCTGATGTAGACACAACATCATCAAGACTCAACAGTTTTCTTTTTTCTACAGGCTGTTTTACTTCTACTTTCTTTCTTATTATAGGAGTTTTTTCATCTTTTAAAGTCTCAGTCTTTTCATTTTTTATCGTTTTAATCTTTTTTTCTTCAACTTTTGTTTTTTCGGTAATAGTCTTTTCTTTAATAACCGGCTTCTCTTCTTTTATTACCGCTTCTTTTTTAAGTTCATTTTGCTTATCTCTATCAATCCTTCTAATTCTTTTATTAACGGTATTTTCCTTTACTAGCTTTACTGGTTCTTCCTTAACAACCGGCTTTTTTATTACCGGGATCTTAGATTTATCTGTTGTTTCATCTATTATTACAACATCTTTTGAAGGATCTATGAAAAAATCTGAAACTATTTTCTTATGCCTTTCTTTAGATTTTTTTATAATCTTTTCATTACGCTCCTCTTCAGTTATCGTTTTTACAGGCTTCTTAATTTCTTGTATCTTAACCTGAGGCTCTTCTTTTACAGGTTTCACCTCAAATTCAATTTCTTTTTCAGCTTTTAAATTTGTTATATTTCTCTTTATATCATTTTTTATATCCTTAACATTCTTTTGTAAAGGCTGGCTTGTTTTTGTTACTATATTTGTTTCTTCTTTTGTTACTTTAGTTTCTAATTTTTCTACTACCTTATTGGTTATAGGTTTCTTTTCTACTACTTTACTTCTAATCGATTCTACATTCTTTTTTTCTTCTGAATCTTTTTTCTCAGCATTAATAAATTTGAACAATTTTACTTTATCAGGAATAAAACTCCCTGATATATATAGTTGCTCATTAAACTTTTCGGGTTTAGTAACTCGCAGAGCCTTTAGTAAAATCATATGCCCGGTTTGAAAATAGGGGAAATTACCAAGAAGTTCCTTCACCTCAGAAATTGTTTCCTCAGTATAAGATTCTTTTTCTTCTATAATTGAAAATAATTCATTAATATCCATATGTTCACGTATTATTCAAAAAAACTTTGATTCTCAGCAAAGTTATCTGCCTATATTGTATAAATAATTTCTTTTCCCTGTTTAGTCCTAATATCTCACCAATTTACAACTGCTTTATTAAAAACATCGTCTGTAATTAATTCAATAATTATAGGCACAATAGCTGGTTCTGCTGCACTCAGATTCTGACTTGCAGGATAATCATGATACCTTGAAAAGGTTTGCGAAAAACTTTTCGTTTCATCCATCTCATTAATAAATTCAACTTTTACTTTAATAGTAAGTCTGTTTTGAGCAGCCGTTGGATTATCCCTGGAAACAATAGAAACCGGAGTTGAAACATAACCAACGATATCACCTTTAAATTGCAAATCGCCCCTGGTTTCTGTTAAATCCAATGTTGTTTGAGACAATAATTTATCCTGAAGCATCTCTGTTATATCGTTACTAAGGGTTGGGTTAAAAATTGGAGCACTATTTTTAAAATAATCAACAGAAAATGTTTCTGCTCCAGCAGGAATAGATGCTCCCGTAAAAGAATACATTCCACACCCTTGAAAAAATAACAGAAGAATTAATGCAAAATATGTATAAAAAGTTTTTCTCATCAATATATATTTTTACTTCAATCAAATTAAATTAACATAAGCATCTATAACACTTATCATTACAATTCTCAATTCTCAATATCGTACTCCTTAATCTTTCTATACAAAGTTCGTTCCGAAATTCCTAAGTCCATTGCCGCAGCCTTCCTTTTTCCCTTGTGCTTATCCAATGCCTTTTTAATCATTTCAATTTCCTTAACTTCTAACGATAATGATTCTTCAACAAACTCTTCAGTATCCTGAATTTTATAATTTTTATCTGTGTCAAGATTGAATGAATTTTTATGCACATTTGTATCAACAAGATTTCCATCGGAATAAAACGAATTAAATTCCTCATTATAGTCCTTATATACCGGCATCTTATTTTTTGAATCCTGCATCTCGTGAACTACTTTTTTCAAATCATTCATATCTTTTTTCATATCAAAAAGAATCTTGTACAGAATCTCTCTTTCTGATGAAAACGTTTGCGAATCTATCCCTTTGTAAATAGCAGGCAGTTTCTGACCTTCATATATGGGTAAATACTCTTTAATTTCATCACCCGTAATCATTCTATTTTGTTCCAGAATTGACAATTGCTCAGTTATATTTTTTAATTGTCGCACATTCCCTGGCCATTTATAATTATAAAATATTTCCTGTGCTCCCTCATCTAATTTTACAGGTGGCATTCTGTACTTTTCACTAAAATCCTGTGCAAACTTTCTAAATAAAAGAATAATATCATCTTTTCGGGCACGCAAAGCAGGAATTTGTATCGGCACTGTATTTAATCGGTAATACAAATCTTCCCTAAATTTCCCTTGGCTAATTGCTTCTAAGACATTAATATTTGTTGCCGCAACAATTCGCACATCCGTTTTCAATACTTTTGAGGAGCCAACCTTCATAAATTCGCCTGTTTCTAAAACTCTCAACAACCTAACCTGGGTTGACAATGGCAATTCAGCAACCTCATCTAAAAATATAGTACCTTTGTCAGCATGTTCAAAATATCCTTTCCGTTGATCATGGGCACCGGTAAATGCACCTTTTTCATGGCCAAAAAGCTCAGAATCAATAGTTCCTTCTGGTATTGCACCGCAGTTAACTGCAATATAATTATTATGCTTCCGCGGACTTAAATGATGAATTATTTGCGGAAAATTTTCCTTCCCCGTACCACTTTCACCAGTAATTAATACAGACAAATCAGTTGCAGCAACCTGTGTTGCAATATCAATTGCCCTATTTAGCTGATGTGAATTACCAATAATTCCAAATCTAAGTTTGATATTTTGTATATCCATTAAGAAATTTTATAATAAAAAATTAATAATAACTTCGCAGTTTACATTGAATGCAACCTGACAAAATTACAATTTAATTTTGGAATTATATGTTAAAAAACTGTAATTCAAGCTTTACACTCTCACAAAGTAAACAATTATTTTAATATTGTCAAAATAAATAGAATTTAATTTAAACTTATAGATAATGAAAATTCTTGGAATAATACCAGCAAGATGGGCTTCTACAAGGTTTCCCGGAAAACCTATAGTAAAAATTGGTAGTAAAACAATGATTGAAAGAGTATATAAACAAGCTGCTAAATCACTTGATTATGTGATTGTTGCAACAGATGATGAGCGTATATTTAAAGAAGTAAGGCGTTTTAATGGACAAGTTGTCATAACTTCTGATCAACATGAAAGTGGAACAGACCGATGTGCTGAGGCATTAAAAATATTTGAGAAAGAGAGTGGACAAAAATTTGACGCAGTAATTAATATTCAAGGCGATGAGCCTTTTATTCAGGAAGAACAAATAAAGCAAATTGCAGAATGTTTTAATGATGAGAATACTCAAATCGCTACATTAGTCAAAAAAATTACTGAAGCTGAAATCGTGTTTGACCCAAGCTGTCCGAAAGTCATATTAAATACAAATTCAGAAGCCATTTATTTTAGTAGATCTACTATTCCATATATTAATAACACAGAAGAAAAAGATTGGTTTAACAAGTTTACTTTCTATGAACATTTAGGTTTGTATGCATACAAATCAGACATATTGGATAAACTAACAAAACTTCCCCCTTCGTCACTAGAAATTGCTGAATCACTTGAACAAAACAGATGGTTGGAGAATGGATATAAAATAAAAGTGATCGAAACAGATCATGCGAACATATCAATTGACACACAGGAGGATTTAGATAAAATTATTGAACAAGGTTTCGAAGATTAAATCCAAAAATCAGCTTTGCTAAGGTAGTAGAGTGTTCGTCCAGTTTTTGCTTAAGAAAACTCATAAACCTTTAGTGAGGCAAAGCGAATAATGCGCGTTAAATAGTGGAATAAAATTTGCAACTGATGTATTATTATGTATTTTGTCGCAAATTATAAAAAATAATTACACATGAAACCAACTGTTAACATGACAGTTAGCAAAATTTAGTGTTTTTATTTGATTTTTTTCACCTTTTTTTGAAACTTTTTTTAATCTTTTGCGTATAACAAAGAAAGAGGTAACAGCTAAAAGGTATAAAATGAAAAATCCCAAAATTGGGATGATAACATGTGATAATTAAAAAACAGAAAAAAACAAACACATGAAACTCAAAATAAGTTTTATATATTGTATACTTGGTTTGTTTGCTTTTAACGGAGCAGCACAAGAAGTGGTTGATACGAACTTTGAAAATAAAAAGCCGCATGAAGCTTTAATTTACCCAAACCCATTGAGTGGTGAGAATTTTACAGTTAAATCGGCATCAAATATAAAAAAAATTGAAGTAGTAAATGTAATTGGAAAATTAATAAACAGAACAGAAAATAATGGTTTTGCATTACATAAGCTACCAATTAATATAGGAAATTGTGATAAAGGAATATATCTCGTAAAAGTGACTTTTGACGATGATAAATCGATAATAAAAAAGTTACTTGTAAAATAGGTTTAGTGTTTGTTTTTAGTTTTATGGTTTAATTTGGTGAGAAAGGAAGGCTTTGGTCTTCCTTTCTCTTTTTTATGTCAACTTCTCATCTGCCCCCAAACCGGAATTCTCGGATTATTTGCGCTCTAGTTTTGATTGCCTGTCCGCCGTACTTTGCACTTTGGAAGGCGGGTCTGGGATGTTTTTAATATCCGTATTGCTTATGTCTGGCAAGTAATTAGTATACTGGTAATTAGTAATTGGTAAGGCTATGGTATAGGTTTTCTGTGAAATGAGAATAGCCAACGAGATTAAATATTAAAGGCTTACGCCAGAGTAAGACCCCAAACCCCTGAAAAGGGGCTTAAGCTCAGAGCTTAATAAAAAAATCCAAATTGCTCGGCTTTTTCTTATTAAACTCCGCCGTAAAGTCCCCTTTTCAGGGGATTTAGGGGTCATTAGTGCAAAGCTTAACCTGTTAAATATCACAGAACATTTAAACCAGAGCCATTGGTAATAATTAACGCCTATTTTTAATGACCAATGACTAATTA
>JAOZNO010000869.1 GCA_029933755.1 Bacteroidales bacterium
CTGGGCTTTAGCCCAATTAATCAGGAAGTTGGGCTAAAGCCCTATTAAATCCGAGTATTTTCAACCTGGCATGACCTGTCCCGTCTATCAACGGGAAATGTCAGGCCAACTCATTTTTTTCTTCATTTTCACATAGTCTCTTTAGGGTGGGGAGGTATACAAATAAAGGTGTTTGAAATTTAAAATATTTTATAAATTATTAAAAATTTACAAAATATTACAAATTGCTTATGTCGAACTGAGATTATTACTCCAATACTATAGCATATACAGCTTAAATGGAGCAACAAACAATTTAGTTACTAATAACCACTTCTTTAAAAGAAGCTATAAATGAGTAAGTTGCCAAAATATAATCTAAACCCGCCTAGCCGTTTTGAGCGGCTTGGCGGATAAGTTGTCATAACACTCGCAAAGACAAAAACAGCTATTTCAAAAAGTATAAAACATATAAAGTTAATCGTCTTCAGTCATTGGTCTTCTTGTATAACCACCTACCATTACGTCAAGACTTTCAAATAATGAATCGGTTGTTCCGTATAGTAATTCTGCTACCTCAATAAGATTTTCAATCATACCGGCAACAATATCGCTATCGTTTATTAAAGATGAAGCCATACCACTTGATATTTGCTTTTCACGAATTAATATATCAATATGCTCATCTTTAAATATACTGTTTTCCTCAATATCATCTTTTAGCTTTTTGAGTTTTCTTAGGTGTTTATCAGGATCTGAATCTTTTCTTATCAGATAGGTTTCTCTGAGTACTTTTGAAACTTTTTTCCTTAGTAATTCATATTCTTTTCTAATAAATTCATTATCAGAATTCATATACAAGGTAACATTTTTTTGAAGTGTTTTCGTGTTTTTAATAATTTCAACAATTTTACGGTTCGCAACCTTTACCCTAGCAAGATTATCAATAATATTGGGCGATGATTTAAATGTTACCTGAATTAAAGTAGTGTACTGTATTATTTTACTATAAATGGTTTTCACTTTTTTATAGTAAAGCTCATCAATATCAGCATGTAAATCTTCCTGTGATTTTTTTATTATATGCTTCAGATTTTCATCAGATTTAATATCTTCACGGTGTAGATTTAATCCATGTGCAATAATTTCAAAAGTCGCATTTTTGAATAAGTATTTTGTCTCATTTAAAATAGCTTCTAAAGCCGACATTGGATATTCAAGTACCGCTTTGCTAAGATATTTTGGCATTTCAATATCTGTAATTTCTTTTTCTTTAAATATTCTATAAAGTAGTTTTTCGAGGCTTTTTATTAGAGGAATCATAATAATAACACCCAGAACATTAAAGATAGAATGAAATAATGCTAATTTTAACATATAGTTATCAGCAGCAATATTCATGTATTCAGCCAAAAAATCTACCAAATCAGCCAAAGGGTAAATAAATACAAGGGCAATAATACCTGTAGTTAAATTAAAAATCATATGAGCCCCGGCAAGCCTTCTGCCAGCAATATTTGCACCTACTGCACCAATTACTGCCGTTATTGTAGTTCCAACATTTGCTCCAATAGCCAAAGCCAAACCAATTTCATAAGTAATCTGTCCGGCAGCCATTGCGGTAAGTATCAGTGCAAGTGTAGCACTACTTGACTGCAAGATAGTGGTTATTGCAATACCTATTAAAGTATATACAATCAGTCCCCCAAAGCCTGAAATTGCATAATCTGCCAGATTAAAACCATCCTTGAAGGTATCAAAGCCTTCTTTCATGTAGTGAATACCCAGAAAGAAAAAACCAAGACCAGCCAGTACATTACCAAAACCTTTCAGGTTAGAATTTCGTTGAAATGATAATATAGCACCAAAAACCAACATGGGCATGGCGAGTACCGATATTTTTATCTTCAGACCAAATCCGGCAACCAACCAGGCTGTAGCAGTTGTTC
Source organism: Bacteroidales bacterium (assembly GCA_029933755.1). Classification (GTDB taxonomy): domain Bacteria; phylum Bacteroidota; class Bacteroidia; order Bacteroidales; family NBLH01; genus NBLH01. Next base: position 1,929 of record JAOZNO010000869.1, read on the forward strand.
CGATATTTGCACCAAAAATAATTCCGATACCTCCTGCCAGGGTAATTAGTTCAGCACTAATAAATGAAATGGTAATAACTGAGATTAACGAGCTTGACTGTATAAGCGCAGTGACAAATATCCCAGCACCAATGCTTTTATATAACTTATCTGTTGCTTTTTTCAGGAAACCTTGTAGAGGCCCTTTGGTAAAAGCCCTAAATCCCTCTTCAAGCATAATCATTCCAAACAGAAGAATGGCAACGCCGAAAGAAACTACTTTAAAATCAGGACTTACCCATAACAGAATAGCCAGCAATATCAATGCTAGTATAAAGAATACCCTTTTAACCATCTATCCTGATTAATTCATGAATTTATTAGTCATTTAATTAATTTTCTATAAATAAGCCAATTGAGTCA
>JAOZNO010000870.1 GCA_029933755.1 Bacteroidales bacterium
GGTTCCATATATTTCAATAGAAGCCATTTTGTTCGCAACAAAAACATTATTTAGCACCTTTACCTTACCTGTAAAAGCTGCTGCTTGTAGTCCAAAAGAAGCTCCATTAACAAAAACACAGTTTTGTATGGTTATATTACCTCCTCGTGTTTTACTCTGAATTTGAATAAGTGGTTCTCCAACTGTACTATTAAACCCTGTTATTCTTTCCGTCGGGCTGCATATCCTACCTCCAATTCCTTCGACCATACCTTTTTTGTTATGATACAAATTTCTTTCGCCGCTATCCCAAACCATGCCATCAATCATTACATTATCAACATTCCCTGTAAATCTCAATAAAGCTTTCCTTGATTTTGCAGCACTTGCATTATCAGGCTGAAAAACAGCAGGATGATTTACAATATCCTGTTTAGTAAATTTCGTATCCCAACTACCAAATAACCTTAAAGGCTTGTCTGTTTCCAGAAAACCAATATTGAAGGTTCCACTGTATGTTCCTTCAGCTATGTAAATTTCATCACCAGCCTTAAACACTTTAATTGCCTTATCAATATTTTTAAATGGAGCATCTTTTGAACCATCATTTTTATTCTTTCCTGCTGTTTTTGACACATACCATGTATCCCCTGCAACAGTCTCATCATTCGATTCCTGTTCGGTCTCAGTTGATGTTTTTTCTTTTGTTGTAGTCGTCTTGGTTTTTAAGCTTGCACCCTTAAGCTGGCTCTTTATTTTTCCAAACTGGGCATTTGCATCAATTGTAAAAAAAAGGACTAGTACAATTGACATAAGGTAAATTAGTTTTTTTGATTTCATGATTAATTGTTTTTAAAGTTAGAGAAATAGTTATTTACAGATATTTAATAGAGTCCATTATAATTTCCTTCGTTATCAATGAACCTTAAAATTTCATTATTTAATTTATTATTTAGTACTTTTTGCCGTTCTTTAAATTGATTTTTTCGTATTGATGACTCTGGTAAATCAACAATCATTTTATTGGTTTTTTGAAGATTATAGTAGGCATGAATAATCCTACAGCCTTGCACATCCTTTTCTGTTTCCCTGAAGCATTCGTCAATTTTACTCTCCTCATTTTCATGGGAATAATTAGGTTTATTTCTTTTATCTAACATCATTTGTAATTATTTCACACAATAATTTAAACCTCACCTAACAGTACAAGTCTGCGATTTTTAATTTTAATCAAAATTACAGTTTTTGATATCGTTAGTCAATCAGCAAAACAACGGAAAATATGATAGGGGATTTTACGGATAAAACCCTCAATGAGGGATTTATACTTCGGCATGTTCAAAATGGATAATTCGATTTTACTATTCCACAATAATCTGACTAAGCCGGCAAAGTGGCTTATGTATACCATTAAAATAAGAAATCTCAAATAAATTTCAACAACTTAACTTAAAGGTAAAAAAGTGACAATACGTATTGTATGGAGAATTAATATGTGGAGTATAGCTTTTTTCTAAGTTTAGCAGGCATTTGCACTAAAATTCAGTATCTGACAACTAAATTATTGGAATTTTCTTTCTGAGGACGAACTACAAATCAACTATATTGTTCTTAATCGCATATTTAACCAGCTCAATATTGTTTTTCAGTTCTAACTTTTCTAATATGTTATTGCGGTGGGTTTCTACGGTTCGGGTACTAATAAAAAGTTTTCCGGCTACTTCCTTATAAGCTAGTCCGTCAGAAATAAGTTTAATTACTTCAAGTTCACGACTGGTAAGTGATTTTTTATCCTTGGGTTGTTTACCTTTAATAGTATTTATATAACCCTTATATACAATTTTCGAAATAGCATCACCAAAATACTGCTCTCCTTTTTGAACACTACGTATGGCTTCAAGAAACTCTTCTTTTGGAGTATCTTTTGATAAAAATCCTGACACGCCAGCTTTAACAGCCTGAACAATATTGTTTTCATCTGTATTTGCAGTCAAGATAATAACCTTTATTTCTGGCTGGTTAAGGGTCAGTTTCTGTGCAATATCAATTCCTGAAATGTCAGGTAGTCCGATATCCAGAATGACAATATCAATATGTATTTTTTCAAATTGCTCATAAAAGCCCTTTCCTGAAGCTGCGTCGGCAACTATTTTCACATCCTTTACACCCAAAAGCAAAGCTCTTAGGCCATCACGTACAATTTTATGATCTTCAACAAGAAAAATATCTATTTGTTTTGTCATTATCAGCCCTTGGCAGTGTAGTATGGTTTATAAGCTTTTCATATAAACATACCCAATACAAATCCTTTCATACAATAATAGAAAAAAATGACTGAAATGCAAAA
>JAOZNO010000871.1 GCA_029933755.1 Bacteroidales bacterium
AAAATAATGATTCAACAATTATAAAATATCATTGTGACATTAATAAACTTGAATTAACAGAAAATAATGTTTTAGATATAAAACTTAAAGAAAACCAATATCAATTAAAAAAAATCCTAAATAATAAGCGGCCAGATACATTTTTTAAGGGTTTCAAACTCAAGTTTATTCTCAGAGATAATTTCAAATCTATTGAGTTCAATGACTTATCAAAAATTATTGTTTTGGATAGAAGAAATAATGACTATAATACTTTTGCTAAAACAAAAACGAATAAGAAAATACTTAAAATATACACAGATGGGTGCTATCTGCAAAAGCTTAAAAAAGGAGCATATGTTGCTATAATTGAGTCGTTAACTAATAAATTAAGTATTCATTACGCGCAAACAAATGAAACAAGTAGTAGTTTAATTGAATTAATGGCTGTTATAAAGGGTGTTGAAGTTTCAAAACAAGTAAATGAGCTAAGAATTATAACTGATAGCCGTTATGTGATAAAGGGATTAACAGAATGGATTTTCAACTGGAAATTAAATGACTGGTATACTGCGCAAGGAGAAAAAGCAAAAAACATTGAATACTGGAAACTCTTTGATGAATTAAGTAAAGGAAAGTATATTGAATTTGAATGGGTTAAAGGACATTCACAACATCCGGAAAATACTTTATGTGATTATTATGCAAAACAAGTAGCTATGAAAATATAAATTTACACTATTATATCATTATGACACGTCTAATTTTTATTATGATTCTTTTTACAAGCATACAAACTTCTATAGGCTTTGCTTGTACTAATTTATTAGTAACCAAGGGTGCATCGGCAACAGGTTCAAGTTATATTTTATACACAAATGATGGCGAATGGTTATACCATTTACAAAAATTCCCGGCAAAAGATTATAAAAAAGGTGAGTTCTTAAAAATTGGAAATGGACAAATTTCCCAGCTAGAACATACTTATGCCCGAATTGGGTTTCATATGAATGAATTTCAAGTATCAATTGGCGAAACCACTTTTACCGGTCGTGAGGAGTTATGGTCGAAAAAGAATTTTTTAAAATACTGGCATTTAATGGATTTGGCCTTACAGCGTGCAAAAACTGCCCGTGAAGCCATAAAAGTAATTACGGATTTAGTTGAAGAATACGGCTATGGTAGCGAAGGAGAATCCTTTTCAATTGCTGACCCTAATGAAGCATGGATTTTGGAAATGGTGGGTAATGGTTCAGGAGGAAAAGGTGCTGTTTGGGTAGCAGTTAAAATTCCTGATGGAATGGTTTCGGCACATGCAAATCATGCACGCATTGGTACTTTCCCTTTGGATGATCCTGATAATTGTCTTTATTCTAAAAATGTAATCTTATTTGCTATAGAAAAAGGTTATTATGAGCCAAAATCTGGCAAACCATTTGAATTTAACAAAGTTTATGACCCTGCGAATCCTGAAAAACTCAAGTATTCAGAAGCAAGAGTTTGGTCTTTATTTAGAAGAATTTCACCTTCCCTAAATTTATCATCTGACTATCATCGTGGATTAACAGATGAGCGTTATCCTTTATGGATAAAGCCTGATAAAAAACTAAGTACACATGATATTTTTATGCTGGCACGTGATCATTATGAAAATACAGAGTTTGATATGACAAAAGGAATAACTGCGGGACCATATGGAAGCCCGCAACGTAACAGAGGTTTATCATTTTATGTTGATAGTGTAAAATATTCATGGGAAAGACCAATCTCAACATATAATACGTCGTTTTCATTTGTTGCCCAAATGCGGAATTATTTACCTAACCCAATTGGTGGCGTGTTATGGTTTGGTGAGGATGATACTTATTTTACTTGCTACGTACCTATGTATAATGCAATTACTGAAATACCTAAAGCTTTTACCGTAGGTAGTATTAATAAGTTTTCCTTAGCATCAGCCTGGTGGGTTTTTAACTTTGTTTCAAATTTTGCTAATTTGCGTTATTCTGATATGCTTAAAGATATGCAGGCTGTACAGAATAAACTTGAACAAACACTATTAAACCAGCAAGAATCAATTGAAAAAGCTGCTTTAGCATTATATAAAAAGAATCCTAAATCTGCTGTGGAATTTTTAAGTAATTATAGTGTTGATCAGGGAAATAAAGTGGTTGACGAATGGCGTGAGCTGGGATTTACCCTAATTACCAAATACAATGATGGTTATGTGAAAGATAAAAACAACAAAATTCAAACTAAGGGATATCCGGAAGAATGGTATCATCGAGTAATTAAAACGGAGAGTGAAAAGCACAAGATAAAGAATGCTGAAGATAAGAATGAAGT
>JAOZNO010000110.1 GCA_029933755.1 Bacteroidales bacterium
ACAACAACTGTATAATATACTGAATTAGGCATAGGGACAGGATCACCGGATGCATATGAGTGTAAACCAGAAAGATAAAAGTTTACTCCAAAATAAGTCATTATTACCGCTGAAAAACTAATGATAGATAAAAAATTAAAGGTAAAAATTCCTTTTAAAGCAGGAACTAAGCGAATATGTACAACTATTGCATAAATAACAACTGTAATTAAAGCCCATGTTTCTTTTGGATCCCAGCCCCAATATCTCCCCCAACTTTCATTAGCCCAAACACCTCCTAAAAAAGTACCAATGGTTAAAAGGTACAAGCCTACAATTAAGCTTTTTTCGTTGATATAAGTAAGTTGTAAAATATTTTTATTAATTCGTTCCTGATTACTATCTGATTTTACGATCATTAATATAAGGTTAACAAAACCAAGAATTGCACCTAAACCTAAGAAACCATAACTGGCAATAATAACTGCTACATGAATTGTTAGCCAGTATGAATTAAGGACAGGTACAAGATTGGTAATTTCTGGGTCAATCCAGCTTAAGTGAGCAATTAATAGCACAATACCTCCTAAAATAGTAGTTGCCGCCAGGGAAATTTTATTCCGGTTGGCAAATATTACTCCCGCCAGTAGTGTAACCCACGAAATATAAATCATACTCTCGTACCCGTTGCTCCATGGTGCATGCCCGGATATATACCAACGCAAAGCTAAACCAAAAGTATGTGCTGCAAATGCAATATAGATTAATACCCTTGTACTAATATCAATAAATTTGAAGTTTAACTTTGGTAGTAAAATAACTAATATTAGATAGGCTAAATAAAACAGGCCAATAATAAAATAAAATTCAAATAAATGCCTGAAAATAGCGGCTTTAGTATAAAAAACTTCTGCGTTTATTTTATTTTTATTTATCAAAATACTTGTTCCATTTTCCTCCTGATATTTTGCAATAGCAGATAATGCATTATCTGCCTCTGACCAACTTCCAGATTTAATTGACTTTTCAACTTCTATCAAATATACGGATAATAGCATGTATACCTTAGATGAATCAAGTTTTACATCATTAACATTAACCCATAGATTATTTTCACTACTTTTTTCAGGAAAAATACTAAGGAAATTTCCACTTAAGGTAGAATACAGGATATTCACTCTTTCATCAAGCTTAATAATTTCCTTATCCATCATATCCTGTTTACCTCCACCTTTACTATAGGCCTCCTGAACTTCCTGGCTTAAAATATAACCAGCATTTTTATCAAATACATCACTTAAAGAAACCAGATTGTTTTCTGCATTAAACCTTTTTATTAAATCAGGATGTTTTATTTTAATAATTGGTGTTTTTGCCCACAAATCCGGTCGTAACATAATACTTATATAAACCTGGTCTGAGTTCATTCCATTAAAAGTGCTAACTCTGGTTAATTTTCTGAGTAATTCATTCGTAAGTGTATTAACCGGTTTTATTCTACCTCCTTTATCCTGAACTAAAAGCTGACCAAATTTATCAGCATGTGATTTATCAATTAAAGGCAAGCCTTCTGTACTTTGAGCTTTTACACTAAATTGCGTAGCAATGAATAAACCCATAAGCAGAATTAATGTTTTTGGTATATTAAGTTCCTTAATTTTTTTATCCAATAAGCGAAATCTGCTGTTTTTACTAATCAAACTAATAAACATTCCAATAGTTAATAGTGCATATCCTAAATAAGTTAAAAAAGTACCCCATGCATCATGGTTTACTGATAAAATAGTCCCGCCTTCATCCTGGTCATATGAAGACTGGAAAAAACGATAACCACCATACTCCAAAACACTATTCATAAATATTTTATGTTGCTCTACTTTTGAAACTCTATCATCAGTTAAAGTAACAAAACTTTCATAGGCAGCGGGACTTGACGAACCAGGATATTTCTCTAATACAAAATCATCTAATTTTAAAGAAAATGGTAGTTCAATTTCCTTTGATCCATATGAAATATTAATAGCATATTTACCGGATGTTACACGGTTCTGTTTCCCTATATAATTCTCTCTGCCAAATACCAGTAATTCGTGAGTCTGATTATTATTGGTAATATCAAATATTAAAGCATTTTGTCCACCAGTACTTTTTACTCCCATACTTCTGAGTTCGGTTTTTGCTTTTGGATATACCCTATTGAGTACCAGCGCATTTGTCCCCCATGTATATAAAAATCCATTTAACAAAGGATTCAAAATTTTAGCAGCAATTTTGCCTTCAACTGTATCGCGCATCATTGAAAAGCTAACCTCTTCATCATTCATAAAATACAAAGTATCATTAGCATAATCCATATAAAAAGCATTTTTCGGAGGGTTTGTACCAAAACAAAAAAGCTGATCACCAACCCATTTTATTTCACCGTATTTAATAGTCACATCATTTTTAATGTTATTATTTAAAAAGGTAAAAACAACTATCGGCTCACCATTTTCAGCAGTAACAATTTTTTCTATAGCATTTGGTATCACTTCTTTCAGGTAAATACTAAACTCTTCATTGTCAAAATCAATGTCTTCATTGAATTTATTACCTGAAACTGCATTAAAGTTAACAGGAGTTTCTGATTTATAGACAAACTCACCGTTATTAATTTCTATTTGCAGATAAGAGATATAGCTCAGAATTTTATTACTGGTATCTCCTTCACGAATATGCATACTGCCTTCGTAGCTGATAAACCGCGTTATTGCAGCACCTACAACAATTACAATAAAAGCAAAATGGAACAAGAACATACTTAGCCTTTTGGGCTCAAACATTTTATATTTAAAAAATGCGGTAATCATGTTTATTACCAGAAAAAGATGTAAAACATTAAAAAGCCAGGAATTATAAACAAGATATTTTGCAACTGAAGTACCAAAATCATTCTCTATAAAAGTAGCCACTGAGGCTGCGGATGCGTATAGAGCCAAAAGCACTACTGTTGTAACAATTGAGGAGAAGAATTTATATAATATGTTCATTATGTATAGAATTAATTTATCATAATATTAAAAGACAAAAATATATTTTTATCCGCAGTCCTGAAACTATATTAAACTATTTTGTAACTAGTATGCATAATTATGTACACTATTTACAGCCGAAGGCAAATATTGCACTCCAAACCAGCAAACCAGTAGCAAAATAAAGGCGAAAAATAATATAAATAACTGGTTTTTTGAAGTCTTTTTATATAAACTACGATTATGAATATAAATTAAATATGCTACCCAAGAAATGAATGCCCAAGTTTCTTTCGGATCCCATGTCCAGTAGTGTCCCCATGCCTTTTTAGCCCAAAGAGCACCAAACAACAAACCCATTGTTAAAAACCCAAATCCTATATAAACAACATTATCTGCCAATCGAACTATTGATTGAATATCTGTTTTCTTGTTAAATAGTCCTTTTATGGATATAATAAAGGAAGAGGCCAAAAATGCATAGGCAATCATATAAACCACTACGTGAGGTATAAACCATATACTTTGCAATGCTGGCATTAGCGACTTGTTATAGGTTTCAGGATTTAGAATATTAATTACAATAAATAAAATAGCCAACAACTGAGAAAAAATATAAAACCAGCTATATTTCCATTTAAAATAAATAATATTTCCGATCAATGACAAGAAAAAGGCATACCACAAACGAGTTTCAGCAAGTGTACGCATTGGTGGGCGCTCAAGATAATTCCATAAAGTAGCAATAAAAACGCCAATAACAATACTGCCTGCTAATCCTGAAAATAACAGAACCTTATTCCCAGGTTTTATTGCATTAATGATAAACCCAATAAGCCAAAGGAAGATTGCGACATATCCGAAAATTTCAAAACTAGACCAATTCATTATTATTTATCCTTCCTGTAAAAATTAATAAAACAACACCTGCCATCATTAAAAAGACACCAAAGTATATCACATTCAACCAGGGATCTCGAACCATTTCAATTACTGAGTAATCTGACCACTCACCCAATTCTTTATTGTAATCAGTTTGATAAATATCCCAACCATTTATATGAACCGGCTTATTTACCTCTATTGTATATTGCTGAATATCACCACTTTTAAAATATACACTAATATCAGATTTATAGCTTTTCGCTTCAGGTTCTAACATTGCCAAAGTATAGCTTGAATCAATTGGAAATAAAACAGAAGGGTAAAGGTGGCTTCCCCTACTAATCCATGCTGTTTGTTTTTTATTATTTACATCTTCAATTTCTACAAAAGCTGCCGAACATGAACCAATTTCGTTAACCAGATGAAAACCCTTACCAAACAGAATTGAATTTTGCAGGTATTTTTTGAGCCTGATTGTTTTTCCATTAAAATAAATGATACTATCCTGCCCGGTCAATATTATTTTGTCGTTTCCTTTAATTATTTCATCGGTCTGGTTATCAACTATTCCAATTTTTGCAGGGAAATTTTCTAATCTAAATGCAATTAATTTAAATGCAAAGGGCAACTCTATTTCTGTATCGCCACGTTTGGTTTTCCATGTAATATCATTTTTCGATATTTTTAATGTGTATTTTGAAATATCACCACTTCCAAAGCCAAGTCCAATCACAATAATTAATATCCCTAAATGATTTAAAATAAAGCTAATGTTTCTGAAATTTAACTTATTGAACCTGTTCAGTAAAGCAAACGAAAGATTTATCAGTAAAATTAATTGAAGCAAAAGAAATGCACTTGAAGAAAGTATATTGCTCAAATACAGACGGTTGATAATTGATATCTCAGAACTATTTTCCTGTTTAAATATTCCCATTAGTAAAACAAGCAACAACATCCAACTTATGGTAACTATCGCTAATTGCGCACTTTGTAACCACTTTACAAAATATGATTTTTTAAATGTCAGAAAAATAGCAGTGATAAAAACAAATAGTATAGTTAAAATAATAATGTTAATCGGGTAAGGAAACTCTATTTCAGATCTGTTCTTAGAAAACAAATCAATTAAAAACCCACTTACCATCAAGGCAGTAACTATAAGGCTACTTTCTGCAAAGCCCCAAGGAGAAACCCAAATAGATTTTTTGTTTTGATTTCGCATTTTTTAATTATGAATATCAGAAAAAAATAAGACCTTCAAAAAAGTGAAGGTCTTATCAATTGCGAATATATAAAAATTAATTTATAACTTTTCGGTAGTATATTTACTCTCTCTTTCTTTTGCCTCGTTTAACCATTTAGGTAAAAGCTCTTTTTTAAATTTGGCTTTTTCTTCTTTCAGCTTATCCATTGGCAAACCAATAAATTTTTGTGCTTTTTCTTTGGTTGAAATATCCGGATATGGTACTTCGCCTTTAAATCCTAAATTAATTAGCAAACGAGCAAGTTTAATTCTGGTTTCTTGTACAATGTCAATACCTGTACCTATTACACGACCAATTTCTACTGGTGAGTGGAATGAACCACCATGACTGGCTGCCGCATAATCCCAACGCCATTGTGAATGGCGAATTCCCATAAGAATTTCCTTCATTTGGGCTTCAGATGCACCTAATTCCCAACATTTACCTGCTTCAACGTGCACTCTAACAATTAGTTCTTCTAGTTTATCACGATTTCCAATAATCATATCCTGACGGTCGTAAACATTTTTCATAAGCGTACTAGCCTCCTGACGGTGACAAACCTGACAAGAATTAGCTACATTATTTAAAGGGCTTTGAATTTTATGATCGGTAAATTTAATACCACCTTCTGATTTATATGGCATATGGCAATCAGCACAAGAAACACCACGCTCAGCATGAATGCCTGTCAAATACACCTCATAACCAGGATGTTGAGCCTTAAGCATTGGAGCTTTACTAATTTTATGTGTCCAATCTTTAAATTCAATATTATCATAATACTCTTCCATTTGTTCAACACTCATACCATTATCCCATGGTAAAGTAAGATAAGGAACACCTTCTGCGGGTTCTTTTTTATTAAAATAATATTCAACATGGCATTGTGCACAAACCAAAGAGCGCATTTCTTGATGTGTTGATTTATTAATATCTTTTCCCTGACGCTCAAAAGCTTCAATTAATGCAGGTCTGGAGATCCTAAGATTCATAGTTTTAGCATCATGGCAATCGGCACAGCCAATAGGATTAACAATTTCAGCACCTAAACGAGCCCATTTTCCTTTGTAGAAATCAGCAACACCATCTCTTTTCATTACTCTGGGTACATCGGGGCTTTTACAAGTCCAACAAGTTGCAGGCATTGGGCCATCTGTTGAGCCTGTTGGTCCACCTGAACGCAAGGAGTTTTGAAGATCTGTTACGGCATAAAAATGTCCTCTCCCTTGATTGTAGTCTTTAGAAAACCCGTAACCAGCCCATAAAACGACTAATCTAGGATCTACTTCAAGCATATCAATCATGGCATTACCGTTATATTTACTTTTAAAAGTACTATCCTCAGTTTCGTAATACGATTGATATTCTCTAGGAAAATTTTCTCCCCAAACTTCGTTTCGAGGTTCTTCCTGATTAATATTAACCATTGGAGTGTATGTAAAAATTGCTTCTGCTTTTCGTTCTGAAATTGAAGAAGCTAACATTCCAAGTATGAATACAACAACAATTGTTGTAATTAATATTAACCAATTTAGAAAGGGTTTTCTTTTTTGTTCGCTCATAATAGTTTTATTTATTGTTAATCTCTTTAGATTTATTTAACCACTCAGGTGTTTTAGAAGTTTCTGTAGGTATGCGAGCATAAGGAACAGATGATAAACTATTCACTCTACCATGCGGAACTTCTCTGTGACACTCCCAACATTCCCGATCAGTTTTATTGTGATGTTCTAATTTTGTTTGTGTATTTAATTTACTATCAGTTAATAGTTCACTATGACATCTTATGCAGTTATTGTGAACTACTTTTTTGCCTGCTTCATGAATGAAAATAACCTGAGGTTCCATTCTTAATGTAAACATAGATGCGTGACGAAGACCATCTTTCGCCTTAAAATAATATTTATTAAAAACATTATTATGAGGTACATGACAATCATTACATGTTGCATTTTCTCGATGGGAACTGTGCTGCCAAGTAGAATATTGAGGAACCATTATATGGCAATTAATACAGGTTTCGGGATTATCAGATAAATAAGAAACTGCATTAGAAGTGTATAATATAAAAGCAATAAGCCCAATAATACTACCGGTAATAATAAGAACAGGAAATTTCCATTTTTGGGGAGGCAATACTTTTTTAATTAAATCTGTCATATAAAAAGGTATTTATTTAGTATTTATCCATAAAGTTATTGGCTCTAATTTACCATATCATATAAACTAAAACCATGATAATTATCAGTTTGAATATTTTTATGAAACTCAGCTTGATAAAACACTTTATTTTTTGTGCTCAAATAAAGTTGGTTTGAAAAGAATCATAGCATAAGCCCAATTATTTGTTTCATCTCTATCTCCACCTTTAATTGCCTCCATTGTTTCTGTAGCAAACATTTGAGAATATCCACCTCTAAATGCTACACCTTTTGTAAGCTTAAATGAGAAGTACATATCTATTTCTGTTCCAAGGCCTCTGTTCATCGCAGTTGTAAGGTTTGCAGGATCTTCTACATCAGCAGCAGCTAAGAACATATGTGTATGTACTCCAAATTGAATCTTTGGAAGTTTTGCATTTAGCTGTAAATAAATATCCTGTAAACCAACATTGTTGGCATGATTTCCAACATAAAAATAGTCCATAAAACCATTAAATTTATGATTTGTACCATAAAAAGGAGCAAATGCTTTAGTTTCATCAGTAGTTTCAAGTTGACTATTACCAGATAGGTATTCAAAACCAACTAAGGCTGAAAATGCTTTAGTAAATTTATAAGAAATATCAACACCAATATATGAAGCCTTAATTTTTTGAATTTCTGTCGTTGTCCCTACTAAAGCATTATTTTCACCACCCTGGTAATAGAAAGTACCATGAGCGGTAATTGTTTTATTGTCAAAAGTTATACGTGGACCAATTGTTTGGCTAAATACATCTTTACCGTTGTCCATTTGCTTACCATTATTCAGGAATAAAAAACTAAGATTAAACTGGTTATTTGCTTTATAATTCATCCATAAATTTTGGAGAGATTTGTAATTCCTCGGATTAGGAGCATTTTGCGTTCCTGACAGGTTCACACCATCTTGGTTATAAGCAAATGCCAGCTCACCTTTAAAACCACCCGACTTATATTTTAAGATAAAAGCATCATGACTTCTGGCTTGCTGTGCCCAGTTTACGCTACCAAAAATCCTATGATCATCATAAATAATTTCCTGACGACCAAATTTTAACGAAAATGATTTTGTAATAAAAGCTTCAGCCCAAGCCTCATGGATTGAAGATGCAAAATCCTCATTTCCAACTAGCTGTATTTGATTTCCCCAAATACGAACATCTTGTAAGGATAAATGTGTTATAAAGTTTTCATTTTTGAAGTCCAGATTAATACGGCTTCTTTGGCTGATTGACAGTCCATGATCTTGATCAGGAGCTACTAGTGTTTTGTAACCATGATAATATTCAAGTCGTGGTCTGATTTCAATACCAATTTTAAATTCTTGACTTAACTCTTCGGCTTCTTGTGCTAAAAGTGAAACGCCCAACATCAGCATGAAAAGCAATAATGATAACTGTTTTATTTTTCTCATAACAATAATATTACACAAATAGGTAAAGACTTACCTAATTACCTTATAATTGCCAAAAGTGAAAAATAAGCTATGAGGAAAATATGACAATAATCATACTTGTTAAATATCAATAATATTATTGCTGAATATTAGTCTGGTAAAAAAAACTTGTATGTCAATAATGACATACAAGCCTAGTTTAATGCACATTATATACTGAACCATATAGCCTGATTAATTCATAAATTTATTAGGTGTTTTATTAATTGTCTGTCAATCTGTAATTTAAATCAAAATAGTAAAATGTTTAAAAATGATAAATTTACCAAAGGTGCATTTTTTCTTTGTCGGACTTTTTCCC
>JAOZNO010000872.1 GCA_029933755.1 Bacteroidales bacterium
TCATTAACACGCACTTTAGACCCTTGTTTAGATGAAGGTATTTACCACGAAAAAGAAAGTTGGAAAGTTTCAGCTACCGGAATAATTGAATTGGATGTTCCACGGATTCTTGATTGTAAAAATACTACAATACACATATTTACAAAAAATGGTGAAGAATTAAAAAGATATGTTGATTATAAAGTCCTATCAACTGAGAAACCAAAAATACTGATTAGTAATAGCAAGTTTTATAATACTGAATTAGTTTTAAGTTATGATGCAGTAGATTTTTCAATTTTTCCACATCCGGCAAGTTGCCCATCCGATCCTCATGGTTGGGAATTACAGGAAAATGTAATTGCAAATACATTAACATTACTAAAACCCAAAAGCTTACATATTAGTCAGGATGAAGCCGGTTTAATAAACAAATGCAGTCGTTGTAAAGCACGAGGCTTATCAAATCAGGAAATAATGATTGATCAAATTAACCGAGTTCACAAAATTATAAGGAAATATGACAGCAATGTAGATATTTATATTTGGGGCGATTTGTTTAATGATTTTCAAAATGCACCAAAACTTGGTGTTGAAGGTAGTATTAAAGGCTTACCAAAAGACATTCACGTTCACGACTGGAACTATATTGGCGTTTATCACAGCGATAAAATGCAAACGATAGATCAAATGAACTTTTATTTCAAAAGAGGCTTCAAAACTGGTGGTGTTGCATGGTTTGAACCTGCAAACGTACTTGACATTTTGCAAATTGGCCTAAAGAATAGTGATAAGTTCTTGGGGATAATGCATAGTGCATGGGCAAAATTTGAGTATAGCTTATTACCAGTAGCCGAAGCAAATTGGACGGGGAAGAGTGTTCTTGGTGATTTGAAATTTTAAGAGTCAAAATAGTCAAACAACAATTCTCACGCAAAGCCACGAGGCTAAATATAAAATGAAGGTATGAAAATCTATAAATCAAACATAAAGCTTTTAATAAGTATCTTTTTATTAATTACAGCATGTAGCAACAATAATAAACAATCAGGCTCAAATCAATTTTATGATACTGACAATATGCTGGTAATAAATGGTAAACGAACATTTTTT
This sequence comes from Bacteroidales bacterium, assembly GCA_029933755.1. Classification (GTDB taxonomy): domain Bacteria; phylum Bacteroidota; class Bacteroidia; order Bacteroidales; family NBLH01; genus NBLH01. The sequence goes on from JAOZNO010000872.1 coordinate 1,093, forward strand.
ATTGGTTCATATCATCATCCAAAAACAGGAAATCCATTTAAAACATTAGCTGAAAATGGATATAATTATGTGAGGGTAAAAGCAGATTCTTCAGAATTAAACAAAGCATCTAAGAATAACTTAAATACCTGGATTTATACCACAGCTATTGATGAAAAGGATTCTTTAGCTGATAAAAGCAAATTAATAAAACTTATCAATAAATATAAAACCCACCCGGCATTATTATTCTGGGAAATTGAAGATGAACCGGCATTTACATGGAATTCTGAAAAACCAAGAGTTTCACCGGAAAAAATGCAGAAGGCTTTTGACATCATTAAGGCGGAGGATACAGACCATGCAATAATTACCAATCATGGGCCGGTTAACCTTGTTTCAACTTTAAAAAAATATAATTCATCAACAGATGTAGTTCTTGTCGATGTATACCCGGTAATTCCTAATGGTATAAAACCAAGTTATGCTCTATTTCCTGATGGCTTACAAGGTGATTTGTTAAACCCTTATATTAGCCAGGTAGGAGAATATATCGATAAAATGAATAAAGTAGTAGATAATGCAAAACCTGTTTTTGCAGTTTTACAGGGGTTTTCATGGGAAATGTTAAAACCTGAGGGAGAAAGAGATTCAAGCATGATTTTATATCCCAGCTACAAGCAATCAAGGTTTATGGCCTATAATGCAATTGTACATGGAGCAAATGGAATTGTTTATTGGGGAACAAATTACACACCCCAACCATCACCCTTTATTAATAATTTAAATCGCGTCACAAAAGAATTATCAGAAATGCAGGAAGTTCTATCTGCAAAAACAAGTACAAATAATATCAAACAAGAATATCATGAGCTGGGTTATTCTGTTGACGAAGGTATTGAGTACAAAAGAGATAAATGGTAAAACATATGTAATAAGCGTAAATTCAGATAAAAACCCTGTAAAAATTACTTTTTCGAATCTAAATAAATTCAAAGCAGTAAAAGTTTTAACAGAAAACAGAAACATTGATATATCTAATGGAAAATTAACTGATAAATATGAAGCTTTTGGCGTTCATATTTATGAACTTATTGAGCTAAACTAAAAATAATAGATTATGATTTTATTAAAAAAACCAACTTATCAATTTAAAAAATACTTTGTATTTCTTCTTTTGGTAACTATTAATAATATTTCTGTAGCACAGCAATATATTACTCAGATTCCAAAAAATGGAAAAATTGT
>JAOZNO010000873.1 GCA_029933755.1 Bacteroidales bacterium
ATTGTATTTTTTTCTTTATCCATTGCTGAAATGGTAATAGTTGCCTCAATTGCTGTATAAACGTCTGTATCAGTATCAGTCACTTTATTGTAAACAACTAAACATTCATCAGAAATAACTGTTCCAATTCCCAACTCATAAGTTCCAACATCATTACCAAAAACAGTTAAGACAATCGTTTCATTAAGGGTTTCGTCAACAGTAGGCTTACCAGTGATTATAATAGTTTGAGGTGTTGCACTTTCATTAAAAACACTTACTCTCACTAGTGATGTCCATTCCTCACCATCAACGGTAGCTGTCATTGAAGGTACTGGAAGAATACCCTCTACTTCTTCACAGCTATTCATTGAAATCATAAATACAGCAATAAAAATTACTGTCATCCCTTTCATTAGCTTTCTCATCATTTTTCTTTATTAATTATTACTTAATTATCATTTCAAATAACGTAAATAATCAATATTTTATTGTGTCTTTATCCAGTTTACCAAACCTTTTTTCTCAATAATCTGCATAAGCTTTTCAGGAAGTGCAGGAAATTTATATTCTTGCTCATTTAGTTTAATAATTCCTTTTTCTAAATCAGTATCTAACTTATCACCAGGCTTATAGGCATCAACAACTTCGGGTAAAACCAACAATAATAAGCCCTGATTTACAGCAGAACGATAAAAAATTCGATTAACTGACTTTACGATTACGGCTTTTACACCTGCGTAAGCTAACCCTACTGAAGGATGTTCTCTTGAACTACCACAACCAAAATTATCACCTGCTATAATTACATCACCCTCTTTTACGTTTTTAGTAAAATTAATATCAAAGTCTACAAACAAATGTGGCATAATTGAAGGAGCATCAGAACTTAACACATTATAGGTTAAATTTCCGGCAAACATCTGATCCGTATTTAAATCATGAACATCGGTATAATTCCATACATTTCCTAATCGTCTGTTATCATTTTCATCAATGGTTAAGGTACCACCCTGTTCAATAGAGCTTTCATAAAGGTCATTCGTTTCAATTCCCCGAGAATCCGCTATTTCGCCTTTTAGCGCAGCATATGCAACATTGGCCGGTGAAGCCAGGTAAATATTTGCATCTTTATTCCCCATCCTACCTAAAAAATTACGGTTTGCTGTAGAAATAACATTATAACCATCAGCAGGTATACCTTGCCCTGTCCCTAAACAAGGCCCACATGATGAAGAAAGAATATTTGCACCAGCTTCAATCATCTTTTGCACGATACCCTCTTCTATTGCCTGTAAATATATTTTCTGCGAAGCTGGTGTAACTAATAACTGAAAACCATCTGCTATTTTTTTTCCTTCTAAAACGGCACATGCTTCCCTAAGATCTTCAATACGGCCATTCGTACAAGTACCAATAAATCCCTGATCTATTTTAGTTCCTTTTAATTCAGCAAGTGCTTTTACATTATCTACATGATGTGGAGCTGCCACTAAAGGAAAAATATCTGATAAGTTTATTTCAATTTCCTTCGTATAATCCGCACCTTCATCTGCCCAGACACCATCAATTTCAGATTTTCCATAGAATTCGGCTAATACTTCATCCGGTGGAAAAACTGCATTCTTTGCTCCCATTTCTGATGCAAGATTGGCAATGGTCATTCTTTCAGAAATCCCCAATGATTTAACACCTTCGCCATGGTATTCAATTGACATATAATTGGCTCCTGCAGAGCCTATCATACCAATAATCCATAAAGATAAATCCTTTGCATAAACGCCTTCCTTCAGTTTTCCATGTAGGGTAATTTTAATAGAATCAGGTACACGAAACCAGGTTTCTCCTCTTTTCCATATTCCGGCAGCTTCGGTACGATCAATGCCAACAGCCATAGCATTAAATGCTCCAGCAGTACAGGTATGACTATCTGAACCAACAATCACCATTCCCGGCTCGGCATGATATGACATAATTTGATGACAAATTCCTTTACCTGCATCGTAAAACTTTTTAATTCCTTCTGATTTCACAATATCTCTGATATCCTGATATTGCGTTGCCAATTTTGCCGAAGTGGGAGGTGCATTATGATCTAATACAACCAATAACTGATTTGGATCAGCTACTTTTTCACCACCCATTTTCTCAAATGTTTTCCTTATACTTGCTGAGTTATCATGGGTTAATACAATATCCGGTTTACTAAATACGGTGCTACCTTTTTCCGCATTAAATATTTTTTCTACAAATGTTCTTTTTATCATTGTTTATTGATTATTGATTATTGTCTATTGACAAGTAATATTTTTTTTCTTGTTTATGGAAAATCCTATT
>JAOZNO010000874.1 GCA_029933755.1 Bacteroidales bacterium
AAAATCCAATCGTTCACTCATTTCTTTTATAGAATTGTTCATCTTTTCAAATTCTTCATTCATTATTTTTATTGATGCATTATTAAGTATTTCATCTACTCCTTCATCTGGAAATTCTTTGAATAATTCATCAATTTTACTATTAAATGTCGCCAAATTGGTTTTCATTTTTTTATAATTAGTTAAACTGACTATATTTGTTTATGAGTACAAATATTGTAATAATTTTTCAAAACACAAATTATTTAACATTTTTTAATATTAAACCGGAGAATTAGGCTCTTTCGCCATTTCATGCATAATGATACGATCTGTAATACCCGGGAAATTTTTATGAAGCCAAACAACCAGTTTACCTTCACGGGTAAGAATTAAATCTTTTTCCTTTTTAAGTGTAGCACGTGCAATAATTTGTGCTACTTTTTCAGAAGACATCATTTTTGCTTCATCTCTGGGAGTTTCATTCTGTGCTTTTCCGTTTTTGTTAAGTGCAAACTTTCTAATATTTGAACTTGTAAAACCAGGATGAACAATTAAAACATGTAAACCTTTTCTTTTGTTTTCAAGACGTAATGTATTTAGAAAACCATCCATTGCATGTTTTGATGCTGCATAACCCGTTCTGCCAGGTAGTGGCGTAAGACCGCAAATTGAAGATATTCCTATTACAGTACCTTTTTGTTTCAGCAAATAGGGTAAGGCAAACTTTGTACAATAAACAGCACCGTAAAAATTAGTATCTATTAGTTCTTTTATTACCGATAAATCCAAATCCACAAAATTAGCCCTCATTGATATACCTGCATTATTAATTAAAATATCTATCCTACCATGTTTTTCAATTGTTTTATCAATCAAATTCTTACAATCTTCAATTTTTCGAACATCTGTTTTAACGTATAATGCATTACCACCCTTTTTGTTTATATTATTTTCAAGCTCTATTAGTTTATTTTCATTGCGAGCAGCCAAAATAACTTTTGCACCTTGCTGAGCAAACTCATAAGCACAAGCCTTTCCGATTCCTGAGGATGAACCCGTAATAACCACTACTTTATTTTTGAATTTAAGTTTGCCTTTAATTAACTTTTCGCTACTCTTTATTTTAGGCAATACTATCCCGTACCTATTTAGTAGTTCCTGATTTAATATGCCTATATTTTGAAATATATTTCTATTCATATTTATAGCTTTTTAATATAGCACCTCGCTCTTTTATGTTGTTTGTATTCAAATTTTTTCCATAAGTTATTGACATTAAAATTATCCTCAAGTTCCCTTGTTGTTTCAATATTTGTAATTCCATTTTTAACAAAGGTTTTAAAAATATCATTAAAAATAATTGTGTGGACCCCTCTGTTTTGATAATCTTTTTCTATGGCAATAAGTAAAGTGTCTGCGGTATCATTTTTCCGTAAAGCATACATTATTCTCATAAAGCCAAAAGGGAAAAGTTTTCCTTTTGATTTTTGTAAAGCTTTTGAAAGGGATGGTACCGTTATTCCGAATGCAACTATTCTATTGGTCGTACTCAAAACAATTGATACATATTCAGGTTTTATAAAAGACATGAACTGTTTTTTGAGTTCCTCGATTTGTTTTTTTGTGAGCTCAGAAAAAGCGTACAGGTCTTTATATTCTTTATTCAGGAGTTTAAAAATATCATCGGAATATTTTATCAGGTCTTTTTTATTTTTAAGTTTAGCACTATGTACTTTATATTTTTTCTTTACTAAGTCAGAAACCGTAACAAAACTATGCGGTACGGATTTAGGTACTTTTACATTATATTCTACCCAGTCTACATCTTTCTCGTATCCAAGTTTTTCTATTAATTCAGAATAGTATGGAAAGTTATAATGAGCAAAAGAAGTAGGTAATTCATTAAACCCTTCAACCAGGACACCTGAAGCATCAAAAGATGAAAATCCAAGGGGTCCATGTATGAATTCTGCATTATTTAATTTTGCCCAGATTTCAATAGACTGCATTAGTTTTTCAAGAACAGTCTTTATTTCTTTAAAATCTAACCAACCAAAACGAGCATACTTTTTATTATGTTTTTGATTATAACTATAGTTTATTATTCCTGCTACACGTCCAACAATTTCATTATTAAAATATGCAAGCCAATATTTTGCTTCGCAAAATTCAAATACAGGATTGCCGTCTTGTGATAGCTTCAATATTTCTGTTCGATGTAATGCCGGAACATAAAATTTATTGCCGGAATACAATTTATCAGGAAATTTAATAAACTCTTTTAATTCCTTTTTTGTTGATACTTCTTTAATAATTATTTCCATGTGTACTA
>JAOZNO010000875.1 GCA_029933755.1 Bacteroidales bacterium
AGTTTGAGTAATCAGGTTAATCTTTAAGCGATTTTAATCGCTAAAAGCTTGGTTATAGTATGCTTTTTAGCGGTTTTTATCCGCTTAAAAGTTAATATGCCACCTGAAACATCAGGCTTGACTTGACACTAGTCTGAAAACTTTAATATTCTGTATGCAGCCGCCTAGGGGATTTTTAACAAGTTTATATACCAATTTATAATCTTTTACTTTTATTAGAGGTGGCCTTAATAAGATTCCTGATCATTTGGAAAATCACAATCTTTAACATCTTTAATATAATTTGAAACGGCACCTTTCATTTCTTCTGATAGGTTATGATACCGACGTAAAAAACGTGGCGAAAATTCCTGTGTAATTCCCAGCATATCATGAATAACCAATACTTGTCCATCAACCTGACTACCCGCACCAATACCAATAATCGGAATTCTTAACTCACTTGCCACCTTACCTGCTAGTTTTGCCGGTATTTTTTCAAGTACAATACCAAAGCAGCCTGTTTCTTCAAGAAGATGTGCATCTTCAACCAGTTTTTCAGCTTCTGCGTCTTCTTTTGCCCTTACCACATAGGTTCCAAATTTGTGAATAGATTGTGGAGTTAACCCCAGATGACCTAAAACCGGAATTCCCGCACTCAAGATTCGTTCAACCGATTCTTTTATTTCTGCACCACCTTCCATCTTAACAGCATGGGCACCTGTTTCTTTCATTATTCGTATAGCAGCAGAAAGTGCCAACTTAGAATTGCCCTGGTAAGAACCAAAAGGTAAATCAACTACAACAAGTGCTCTTTTTACTGCTCTTACAACCGAACTGGCATGATATATCATCTCATCAAGAGTAATAGGTAAAGTTGATTCATGACCCGCCATGACATTTGATGCTGAATCACCAACAAGAATTATGTCAATTCCTGACTGATCAATAATTTTAGCCATTGAATAATCATAAGCAGTAAGCATGGCAATTTTCTCGCCTCGTAATTTCATTTCATGTAAAACATGAGTTGTAATTTTTCTAATATCTGAATGTACCGACATAATTTAAATTGTTAAATTGTTATATGGTTGCATGGTTAAATTGTTGAATGGGTTATATTAAATCATTATGTCATTACACCATTATTTTATTCTTATATGCACAATAGTTCATTAATATTTTGTATGTATCTGATTAATGGTGTTTAAAAAGAGACTGCCTGATATTATAATATATTGATTATTAATAGCTTAATTTAAAATTTACAATCTATAATCTGAAATTTAACGAAGTGTTGATACAAAGGTAAATCTAAAATCAGAAATCAGAAATCTAAAATGCATATTATGTCTTTTTGGCAGATAAAATGACAGTATTTAGCTGAAAAAAATAATTAGCAAGTCAAAATTTCATTAATATATGTGAAAATTATGTTGGCACAATGATTGACAAAAACAAATCGAAAATAAAAAGTATATTATAAATTAAATATCATAAAAATGGGAAAAATTATTGGAATAGATTTAGGTACAACAAATTCATGCGTTTCAGTAATGGAAGGTAACGAACCAGTTGTTATTCCAAACAGCGAAGGTAAAAGAACCACTCCATCAATTGTAGCATTTATTGAAGGTGGCGAACGCAAAGTTGGCGACCCGGCCAAACGTCAGGCTATTACAAATCCGGAAAAAACTATTTATTCTATAAAAAGGTTTATGGGTGAAACCTTTGACAATGTTCAAAAAGAAGTTAGCAGAGTTCCATATAAAGTAGTTAAAGGGAAAAATAACACACCAAGAGTTTTAATTGATGGCAGGGAATATTCACCACAGGAAATTTCGGCAATGGTTCTTCAAAAAATGAAGAAAACAGCTGAAGATTATCTTGGACAGGAAGTTACAGAAGCTGTAATTACGGTTCCTGCATATTTTTCTGATTCGCAACGTCAGGCAACTAAAGAAGCAGGTGAAATTGCTGGTTTAGTAGTAAAAAGGATTATCAATGAGCCTACTGCTGCATCTTTGGCTTACGGGCTGGATAAAAAAGGAAAAGATATTAATGTTGCTGTGTTCGACCTTGGTGGTGGAACTTTTGATATTTCTATTCTTGAATTAGGTGATGGAGTATTTGAGGTTAAATCTACCAATGGTAATACCCATTTAGGTGGTGATGATTTTGATCAGGTGATTATTGATTGGTTAGCCGATGATTTTAAGTCAGAGCATAGTATTGATCTTACAAAAGATCCAATGGCACTTCAAAGATTAAAAGAAGCTGCTGAAAAAGCAAAAGTTGAGCTTTCAAGTGGTTCAAGTACTGAAATTAACCTGCC
>JAOZNO010000876.1 GCA_029933755.1 Bacteroidales bacterium
CATTGCAAAGGCTTTGCCACTCAAGGGAATGACTAATATGAATGTACCATGTGGCAATAAAAAACAATAAAATATAGACACATGAAAAATAAACTATGCCAAAGTTGTGGTATCCCCTTAACTGATGAGAATAAAGGTTTAAACGCTGACAAAAGTCAAAACAGAGAATATTGTCATTATTGCTTTCATAACGGTGAATTTACCGAACCAAAGTTGAGCCTGGATTTACAAATTAAAAAACTTACAGAAATGGCAGTTTCTAAATTAAATTTATCAGAAAAAGAAGCTTTAAACATGGCAAATGAAACATTGCCAAAGCTTAAACGGTGGAAATAAAGAACATCGAACATCATGGCGAACGCTAGTGAAGCCATCTCCTTGCTATTTGAAAGTGGCTTTTCACCCTAATTTAACCACTTGCATAACAATAGGAGATTGCCACGGGCGAAAGCCCTCGCAAAGACGTCCATTGTTGTCATAACACTTTGAGGATTTTTTTCCAAGCCTTGTGACGTGGAATAACGCCTTTTCAAACAACCCCGCACGAATTACTCTTCCAAACTACCCACAAGTTTTTCTACCTCATCTAATATTTCACAGCTACGAACTAATTCTTTCATTGCATTATGATCTTTATACAATGGTCTGTCAATATCTAAAAATTCAACATGCTTACGCACTACTTCTTTTGCTTTTTGAACACCTTTACCAAATTGATATTCTCTAAAATCCAAAGCCTGTGCAGCTGCCATAATCTCAATTCCTAAAATACCATAAGCATCATCTAAAATCTGAAAATTTTTAATTGCAGTGTTCATTCCCATCGACACAAAATCTTCCTGATCAGCTGCAGCCGGAATGGATTGAACACTAGCCGGAGCAGACAAAATACGTTGCTCAACAATTTGCATATCAGCAGTATACTGACTAAGCATTAAACCAGAAAACATACCAGCACCTTTGGTTAAAAAAGCTGGCAAACCAGAACTTAAAGCCGGATTATTCAGTCTGTTCATTCTACGTTCTGACAAAACACTTACCATCGTAATTGCTATTCCAGCCATATCCATAGGTAAAGAAACGGGGGTACCCTGAAAATTAGCACCTGAAAGATGTAGATTTTCCTCGGGAAAGAAAATTGGGTTATCCCCCACTCCATTCAGTTCAATTTCAACCTGCGATTGTGCATATGCCAAAGCATCATGTGCGGTACCAATTACTTGAGGTGTTGAGCGCATAGAGTAAGCATCCTGAACTTTATGTTTCACCTTTTCCAAATCCAAATCACCACCCTCTATAAGTTTACGAATTGCTTTTGAGCTTCTAATTGCTCCTTTAAAACCTCTTACTTCATGTAATTTTGCACTATAAGGTTTCATGTTTGCCTTTAAGGCTTCAAGCGACATAGCCGCTGCAATTTCAGCTTGTTTTAGCCAATTTTGTGCATCAAAAAGAAAAATAGCACTCATAGCAGTCAGCACATTTGAGCCATTTATGGTAGCTAAACCGTCACGTGCCTGCAAACCCGGCACTTCAATTTCTGCCTGATTCATAGCATCCTTACCTTCCAGCAACTCACCTTTATAAAAAGCTTTGCCTTCGCCCATCAATAACAAAGCAATTTGCGACATGGGGGCTAAATCGCCGGAAGCACCAACAGAACCTTTTTCGCAAACAAATGGAGTTACTCCTTTATTTAGCATTTCAACAAGAGTGAGCGTAATTTCAGGTCGTACACCCGAATTCCCATGTGCATGAACATTAATTCTTCCCAACATCGCTCCACGAACATGTTCTAATGGCATCGCTCCACCAATTCCGGCCGCATGATTATAAATCAAATACTTTTGAAAATCTTTTAGCTGATCATCATCAAGTACCATCTCAGAAAACTCTCCAATACCTGTATTTACACCATACATTATTTCTTTTGCTTCAATTTTTCTCTCAATCATTGCACGGCATACTTTTATTCTTTCTAAAGCTTCCGGATGCAATTCCACTTTTTCATTATTTCGGGCAACATCAACCACTTTTTTAATGTTTAAGCCAGTTCCTGTTATTTGTATCATAATTAGTTTGGTTTATTTTTTTTATTGAGATAAAGATATAAAATCTTTCCAGATTGTTTCAGTAAAAAAATACTAATAATTTTGTCACTAATGATTTTTAATAGCAATACGAAAAGCCGCTTGCGGCTAAATGCAGAAAATATAAAAAAAGCGCAACTACCAAAAGGCAGATTACGCAGGGCAATCGTAACCACCCCACCAGATACATCTATGAATTTTTCAAAAAGTATTATATTTTTG
>JAOZNO010000877.1 GCA_029933755.1 Bacteroidales bacterium
GCTCAGATTTCACACTTATATAAAATTTTATTTTTGGTTCAGTTCCAGATGGACGAACAGAAATTTTTGAGCCATCTTCAAGGAAAAATTGCAAAACATTTGATGATGGTAAATTGATTTCTTTAATAGCACCCGTTTCAATATTCTTATTTGTGCTTTTTTGATAATCTTTAATACGAACAATTTTCGAACCTGCTATTTCGATAGGCGGATTATCTCTAAAATTAGTCATAAGAGTAACAATTTCCTCAGCACCTTCTTTACCTTTTCGTACCAGGTTCATTAATTCTTCTTTATAAAAGCCAAATTCTAAGTAAATATCAATTAAAATATCGAAAAAACTTTTATTATTATCTTTTGCCCATGCAGCTGCCTCTGCAATCAGCGCACATGACATTACTGCATCTTTATCACGAACAAACTCGCCGGCTAAGTAACCATAACTTTCTTCTCCACCACCAATAAAGCTTTTTTTACCTTCATTTTGCTTCATTATATCAGCAATATACTTAAAACCTGTTAGTACATCATAATACTCTACATTAAATTTATTTGCTATATCAACAAGTAATTCTGAAGTTACAATAGTTTTTACAATATACTCCTTGCCTTTTAGCTTACCTAATTCTTTCCATCTTTTTATAAGGTAATATATTAATACTGCGCCAGTTTGATTTCCGTTTAGTAATTTAAATTTACCCGAATTATCCTTTAAGGCAATTCCAACACGGTCAGCATCCGGATCCGTAGCCATAACAATGTCTGCATCTATTTCTTTAGCTTTATCCAAAGCCATTTTTAGTGCTTCAGCATTTTCAGGATTTGGAGAAACTACAGTAGGGAAATTACCATCTGTTTTATCTTGTTCTTCAATGTTGTAGATGTTTTTAAATCCAAATTTTTTTAATGAATCCGGAACTAATTTAACACCTGTTCCATGAATTGGTGTATAAACAATTTTCAGATCATTGTTTCTTTTAATTGCATCGGGCGAAAGTGAAAGCTTAGAAATATTTTCAAGGTAAATTTTATCAATATCTTCTCCAATAATTTCAATATTTTCCTTGTTTCCCTTAAAATTTATTTGCGAAATATTTGTAATTTTCCTTACTTCATCTATCACATTTGTGTCGTGTGGACTTATTAGTTGGCCACCATCATCCCAATATGCTTTAAACCCGTTATACTCCTTTGGATTATGTGAAGCGGTAATTACCACACCACCCTGGCAACCAAAATGTCTAATAGCAAATGACAATTCAGGTGTAGGTCTTAAATCTTCAAATAAATAAACATAAAAACCATTTGCTGAGAAAATATTTGCACAGGTTTCAGCATATAAATGGCTGTTATTTCTACAATCGTAAGCAATGGCTACTTTAATTTGCTTTTTTTCTGAAAAATTCTTTTTCAAATAGTTGGAATAACCCTGTGTTGCCATTCCGATCGTATAAATATTCATTCGGTTCGTTCCGGCACCCATTATGCCACGTAATCCACCTGTTCCAAATTCAAGGTCTTTATAAAAAGCTTCAATAAGGTCTTTTTCATTTTCTAATTGTAATAAGCTTTCCACCTCTTTGCGAGTTTCCAAATCAAAATTATCATTTAACCAGATTTTTGCTTTTTTTCGGATTGTATCTATCATATTTTTAAATTTAATATTTTTTAACAATAGAAAACAAAGATACATTAAATGGGTGGAAGTTCAAATATTCAGAAAATTATACAGTCTTATAATTGTTTATTCTATACATATACAGTATGATAGGATATTATTAGATTGAAATAGTCAGTTGTTTGCAGTTTGTATTAATTTTGAAAAGAACAATAGAAAATCAATAGCTACTTATTTTATTGTTAAATTTTTCTTAACTTTGGTAAAAAATAATTATTAATAAAAATAGGATAAATAAAATGACCCCAATTCTGGAAACCGATTATGTACAATTAACATTTGAACCTGAAACAAGTGTGCTAAAATTAGTATGGAAAGATACCTGTACAACTGAAACTTACCATTTTGTATATGACAAAATTATGGATTTGGTTGGGAAGACTCAAGTGAAATATTATATTGCTGATATTAGAAAGCTTAAATTAATTGCGCCATCAGATCGTAAATGGTTGCAGACCAAGATTATACCAAAACTTTTTAAGTTAGGAATGGAAAAGATCGCAGCAATTGTTTCAGGTGATGTATATATGCAAAGGCATGTTGCTCACTTAAATCAAGAGATTACTGCTGCCAAGCGGATTAAACAGTTTGGAAGTTTGCCCGAAGCCTTAAGATGGTTTAAAGGAGAGTAA
>JAOZNO010000878.1 GCA_029933755.1 Bacteroidales bacterium
GGTTTAACTGCGGGATATTACCTTGCGTTAAAAGGCTTTGATGTTACAATATATGAAGCTAAGTCGAAAGCAGGTGGTATGACCATGTATGGTATTCCTAAATACCGATTGCCTTTAGAAAGTCTTGACAAACAAATTGGCTATATGGAAAGCATAGGTGTGAAGATAAAATATAACACCCGTGTAGGAAAAGAGATCCAGTTTGATGAGATTTACAATAAGTATGACGCTTTATTCATGGGTATTGGTTTTGAAAAACCATGGACTTTAGGTATGACTGGTGAAAATTTAAAAGGATCCATGCAGGCGGTAACCTATCTTGAACAAATTAATGATGGTCAAACGGTTGATATTGGAAATAAAGTAGTGGTAATTGGTGGTGGTAATGTAGCAATTGATGCAGCTCGTGTTGCAAAAAGACATGGTGCCGAAGTTACGATTTTATATAGAAGACGTGTGGTTGATATGCCTGCTGATTGGGAAGAAATTGAAGGCGCAGAAGATGAAGACGTAATCATCACACCACAGGGAATACCTTTAGAGATTATTGGTGATGACAAAGGCAATGCAATAAAAATTAAATTTGCTATGGCAGAAATGGTTCCTGATGATAAAGGCGGAAGACCAAGACCTGTTCAAATTGAAGGTAGTGAAACCGAAATGGATGTTACATGTGTTATTGGTGCAATTGGCCAGGAAGCTGATTATTCTTTCCTTACAGATGAGATAAAAGGAAAATTAGAATTGAAACGAGGAAGAATTGTAACGAATGACGCTATGCAAAGCACCGTTGAAAAGATATTTGCCGGTGGTGACTCTGTAAATACAACTGCTGATGCAATTAGTGCAATTGCTGATGGTTACAGAGCAGTAAAAGGAATAGAAAAGTATTTGTTAAAGTAACGAAAGCCGCTTAGTGGCTGTACATACTATTTTTCAGTTAAATATTTATCCCCATAGAGAACTCTCTTTATGGGGATTTTTTTATCTTTGAACTAATTGAAAAAACAATAAAGATACATCGTACAACAGTACAAACAAATTCACACATAACAAACTTCCTAAACAACATGTTAAATAACAAGTCCTATTTTTAACCAAAATAAATTACTAAATTCGCACACCTTTTTATAGAAGGTCTTATTTAGTTATTTGATTTATAAACATTTAATGATGTATAGTTATGGGGAAATTAGCCGTAGTTGCATTGGGTGGCAATGCATTATTAAGAGGTGACCAAGAGGGCACTATTGAAGAACAGGAAAAAAACACAAAAGATACCCTAGAAAACCTTATTTATCTAATAAAAGAAGGTTATGGTTTGGTAATTGGTCATGGAAACGGGCCACAGGTTGGAAATATTCTTATGCGAAACGATGCCGGTGAGGAAATGTATGATATTCCTCAAATGCCATTGGATATTTGTGTAGCTGATTCGCAAGGCGGTATCGGTTATATGATTGAAAGGGTACTCAGGAATGTCCTTTTAGAACACAACATTCAAAAAGATATCGTTACAATGGTAACTCAGGTTGTAGTAAATAAGGATGATGAAGCATTTAATAATCCAACAAAGCGTGTAGGGAAAATTTACACAAAAGAACAAGCAGACGAATTAAAAAAATCAAAAGGCTGGATATTTAAAGAAAGTCCTAAAATGCAGGATGGCTGGAGAAGAGTTGTTGCCTCACCCGAACCACTGGAAGTCTTTAATGCTCAATCAATTGAAACCCTAGCCAGACAAGGAACAATTGTAATTGCCGTTGGTGGTGGTGGCGTGCCGGTATATATTGATGATGAAAAGAATGTACGTCCACTTGAAGCTGTGATTGATAAAGATAAAGCAACATCACTTTTAGCTACAACGATTAAAGCAGATGAGTTTTATATTTTAACGGATGTTCCTTATGTATATATTGATTACAGACAGCACAATGAAAAAAAACTAGACTACCTTAATAGAGCTGATGCAAAAAAATACATGAAAGAAGGAAAGTTTGGTGAAGGAAATATGTCGCCAAAAATCAATGCGGCTTTAAGATTTGTTGAAAATGGCGGTGCTAAAAGTGTAATTACTGAAGCAACGAAACTTGCGGATAAATCTTTTGGTACTAAAATCACCTTAGAATACAATAAATAATAACTAGAAGTTGGTAACTGGTAATTATACCAATTACTGATTTCTAATTACCAATTACTAATTACTAAATTATAAAGTTATGGCATTTAATTTACGACACAGAAGTTTTTTAAAGTTATTGGATTATACTCCAAAGGAAATGAAGTTTTTGCTTGATTTATCATTGGATC
>JAOZNO010000111.1 GCA_029933755.1 Bacteroidales bacterium
GTAATAAAGTTTGTTCTAATGATTGTTGTGTTGGTTTAAATATGACTTTAATTATGTCTTTATTCCGATTAAATTCGAAACAGAATCTGAAATTTTAATTGAATTACTAATCAGATTTCCTCTTATATTGTTAAATTCGCTAAAAATTAAATGATTTTGATAATATGGAATCAAAATGGCTGATAAAACCGGAAGGTAATTCTGAAAAGGTGGAAAAACTTAAGGAAGAATTAAATATAAGTGGAACAATTGCGAATATGCTTGTTCAACGTGGTATTGAAACTTATGATGAAGCAAAAACATTTTTTAGACCTGAAATAAGTGACTTACACGATCCTTTTTTAATGAAGGATATGGATGTGGCAGTTTCCAGATTGAACAAGGCAATTGAAAATAAAGAGAAAATTCTTGTTTATGGTGATTATGATGTTGACGGAACTACTTCGGTTGCACTTGTTTATTCTTTTTTAAAAGAACTTCATCCTAATATTGATTACTATATACCAGACAGATATGGTGAGGGCTATGGAATATCTAATAAGGGAATTGATTTTGCTGCTGAGAATGATTTTAAACTGGTGATTGCCCTTGATTGTGGAATAAAAGCAGTTGATAAGATAGATTATGCGAATAGTAAGAGTGTTGATTTTGTAATTTGTGATCATCATACTCCGGGTGAAAAAATCCCTGATGCAGCTGCTGTACTTGATCCTAAAAGAACAGATTGCGAATATCCGTATAAAGAACTTTCAGGTTGTGGTGTTGGCTTTAAACTGTTGCAGGCATTAACTGTTAAAAACGAATTGAGTTTTGATAGTTTACTGAAATATATTGATTTGGTAGCCGTTAGTATTGCTTCGGATATTGTGCCTGTTACGGGTGAAAATCGGGTTCTTGCCTATTACGGATTAAAAAGGCTAAATGAAGCACCGGGTTTGGGTTTGAAATCTATAATTGAAATGAATGGATTAAAAAACAAGGAAATTAGTATTTCAGATTGCGTGTTTAAAATTGGCCCGAGAATCAATGCAGCAGGTAGAATAGAATCGGGTAGGAGCTCTGTTGAGCTTTTAGTTGCAGAAAATAAGGAATATGCATGGCAAATGAGCCGAAAAATTAATGATATTAACGAAACCAGACAGAACCTTGACAGAACGATTACTGAGGAGGCTTTATCTATGATAAATGATAATGAAGCATATCAGAAAACTAAGTCAACTGTTTTGTATAAAGAGGATTGGCATAAAGGAGTTGTAGGAATTGTTGCCTCACGGGTAATTGAGCATTATTATAAGCCTACCATTATACTAACTAAGTCAAATGAATTTGCTACTGGTTCAGCACGTTCGGTGTCGGGTTTTGATTTGTATGCGGCTATTGATGCCTGTAGCGATTTGCTTGTCAATTTTGGTGGACATAAACACGCTGCAGGGCTTACTATAAAACTAGAAAATGTTGATGAGTTCAGAGCAAAATTTGAGCTAGAGGTTGCACGTACTATTACTCCTGACCAGCTTGTTCGTAAATTAAAAATTGATGCAGAAATAAAACTATCAGATATTACGACTAAATTTTACAGTATAATAAAACAATTTGCTCCATTTGGTCCGGGGAATATGTCACCGGTTTATATAACTGAAGGTGTTAAGGATAGTGGATACACAAAGGCTGTAGGACAGGAGAGTACCCATCTGAAATTAGATGCTATAGATGAAAATAATAAACGTATGCAGGGGATTGGATTTAACCTGGCAGAAAAGTATTTACCTTCAATAAAACAAAAGAAAAGTTTTGATATTTGCTATTCGGTTGAAGAAAATGAATATATGGGTAGGAAAAGTTTGCAAATGAGAATTAAAGAGATGAAAATTAATGAATAATAGAAAAATGCAGTTTGTTTATTTGTGATAAATATGCAGTTTTTTCTTGTAGAGACGCACGGCCGTGCGTCTCTACAAGAAAAAACAATCGTACGTTTTTGTTATTGAATGTTATGGCAAAATTTGGGAATAGATATAGGATAGAATCAAACCGAATGCCAGGATGGGATTATGCCGGAAATGGTTATTATTTCATTACTCTTGTAATCCAAAATAGAGAATGTTTATTGGGTAAGATTAAAAATGGTGAGGTAACTTTATCAGATTTTGGCAAAATAGCAAAAGAAGAATTGCATAAATCATTCGAAATAAGACAGGAATTATTTTTAGATGAATTTGTAATGATGCCGAATCATTTGCATGCAATTGTAATTATTGATAAATCTAAAGTTACAAATATGCTTATTGAAACGGATGTTCTACACGTAGAGACGCACGGCCGTGCGTCTCTACGTGTAGAACAGTCTAACCAGTTGTTGCAAAATGACTTACAGACTGGGTTTTGTCGAAAACCAAAATCATTGTCCTCATTTATTGCGGGGTATAAATCATCTGTTACCACAAAGGTTGATGATTTTATTGATCTGTATGACTTGTCTATTGTAAAATATAATCGTAGGAATAAATTCTGGCAAGCGAATTATAACGATCATGTTATACGAAATGAGAAAGAATATTGGGAAATAAAAAATTACATTAAAAATAATCCTGCAAATTGGGTGGAAGATAAATTCTATAAATAGAGTTTCAATCAATAAAAAAAACTGTATATAATTTGGTTTTTCTAGTAAAGACACATGTCTTTACTAGAAAAAAGTCGTGTCTTTTTATCAGAAAAATGTCACCTAATATTGTTTAATAATTGTGCAAATGTTAGCAGTAAATCACAGATTAGCACTACCCATTAAATCGTAACCATTTCCATAAGTCTTTATAGCTGAATTTTTTACCGTAAATAAGAATGCCAATTCGGTAAATTTTTGCAGCTACCCAGGTTGATCCAATAAATGTTACAATAAGAACAGACATTGAAAGGATGATTTCCCAAGCAGGAACTCCGTATGGAATCCTCAACATCATTATTACTGGTGAAGTTAGTGGTAAAATTGAAAACCAAAAAGCTGCCGGGCCTTCGGGGTTTTGAATAATTGCCTGGGCAATCATTAAAGCAAAAATTAGTGGGATAGTCAAGGGTATCATAAATTGCTGAGTATCTGCCTCGTTATCAACTGCACCACCAATGCCTGCAAATAGCGAAGCATATATTAAGTAGCCACCAATAAAATAGAAGATAAAAGAAAAGATAATTAAAGCAATAGGTAAGTTCATAACCGATTCCAAAACATCATTTAGAACTTTATTGTCATTATTTATGTTTTGAATTTCCTGAGGTAAACTGCCTTCCTGCATTACTTGTTCAGTTAATTGGTTGTTTGGAACAGAATCTACACCAACAATTGTTTGCGTAATACTAATTATAATAAAACCCAAAACTACCCAAAGTAAAAATTGTGTTAAAGCAACAAGGGCAATACCTAATATTTTACCCATCATTAACTGAAAAGGTTTTACCGAAGATATAAGGATTTCAACCACACGGTTGGTTTTTTCTTCAATAACACCACGCATTACCATTGCTCCATAAATGAATATGAACATATAAATTAAAAAAGCAGAAATATATCCGATAGCTAAGGCTGCCTCTGTAGAACTAAGCTCTTCACTACCGTCAGCTTTTATTTTTATAGTACGTATGTGTACGTTGGGATTTATTGCATCAATGGTTTCAACTTCAATACCTAATTCTTTTAACTTATCTGAACGTATTTTTTCTTCAATACGTGAACTGATATACATTTTTGTATTAATGTCTGACTGGTTTTCAGAAATTAGTTCAATATTTTCATTTTCAGGGTCTTCTGGTATTATTAGTAATGCGTAATAGTTGCCATCTGAAAATACTTTTTTAATACTCTCGACATTCGTGTTTTTAGCAAATGTAAATTTAATACTTTTATTGTCTTTTAAACTTTCTTCAAACTTATTAGAAGAATCTTTTACCAGTATATATCTTAGTTGATCACTTTCAAGTTGTGTTATAAATACTGTAACTGCAACCATTGCTGCCATTAATGCCGGGGCTAAAAGTGTAAGAATGATAAAAGTCTTTTTTCTAACCCGGGTTAAATATTCTCTCTTAATGATTAAAAGTATTTTGTCCATCTTTATTCAATTGTTTTTTCTTATCTGAGGTTTGGAGATTTTATGCAAGACTATTTAACTTGTTCAGCAACTTGCAACTTGTTTTCGTTTTCTACAACACGTATAAATATATCGTTAACGGATGGGATAACTTCGTTCATTCCAACCAGTTCTCCATGAGGTAGCATTGAGCTAATTAATTGATTTGTTGTAGAACCATTTAAAAGTTTTGTTCTGCAAATGGTGTGTCCATTTTCCTGTCTTACTTCTTCAATCTTGTAATCAGTAGAAATAGATGCGGAAAACTTGTCAAAACGCCCTTTAAAATGTAAGTCAAAAACATTTAATTTAAACTGCTGTTTGATTTCCTGCACATCACCATCTAAAACTTTTTTTGAGTTGTTGATTAAAGCAATATTATCACATAACTCTTCAACCGAAGCCATGTTATGAGTTGAGAAAATAATAGTAGAGCCTTTTTCTTTAAGATTAAGAATCTCTTGTTTCAATAAATTGACATTAATGGGGTCAAAGCCACTAAAAGGTTCATCAAAAATTAGAAGTTTAGGCTCATGCAAAATAGTGACAATGAATTGTACTTTCTGCTGCATTCCTTTTGAAAGCTCTTCTACTTTTTTATTCCACCACGATTCAATCTCAAATTTTTGAAACCAATATTTGAGTCTTTTCATCGCTTCATGGCGCTTAAGACCCCGTAATTGAGCAAAGTATAATGCTTGTTCGCCCGTTTTCATTTTTTTATATAAACCACGTTCTTCCGGTAAGTAACCAATGTGTTGAACGTGTTCAGGTTTTAGCGATTCACCATTAAAGAGAATTTCTCCTGTATCAGGTAAAGTAATATTATTAATGATACGTATAAGTGTTGTTTTTCCTGCCCCATTTGGACCCAGTAATCCGAAGATTTTCCCTTCGGGAACTTCTAGGCTTACATTGCTGAGTGCCTGGTGGTTAACGAATGCTTTGCTAACTTCTTTAACTTCTAAAAAGTTCATTTATTTGTTTATTATTATTTCGAGTGGCAAATGTAGCTAAACTTTGAGGAGAATGTGTATTGTTTTATGATATATTTCATTTAGAACTTATAAAAAAAAGATAACAGTGAGACTAAATAAGAGTGTGTCCATAAAGTGAAGAGTTTGAACTATAAAGTCATGTGTTTCGTTCAGAATATTTGAGTTCGAGGCTTGCGTAGTCCTGAAAATCAGGAGTTTACTTTTGTAAATGCGATGTACTGAGCTTGTCGAAGTAACTGATTTGAAAGACAAGTATAACGAAGAAGTCGGACATTATGGAGGAACACTAAATGAAAAAGATTCAGAATTCAAATACTGTTTAACATACTTGAAACTTGAATCTTTTTATCAAGAATATTTAGTGCTTGCGAGTTAATTGATATTGTTAGATGACATCAGTTTATCCGCCATAGGTTTCATTTAAATAGTAGACCGTTGCAATAATTGCAATAATCATAAGAACGAACAGGGCGATTTTTATCCAACTATAAGGTCTTTCTCCCTGAACTTCACCAGTCCGGCCATTAACCATAAACCTGTAAGCTTTTTGATTGTATCTGTATGCACTAATCCAAATAGGTAATAAAATATGTTTAAAGGTAACTGCATCAAAATCAGTATCCATTGAGTCAATTGTTTGCCTGTCACCACCAATATCTCTGCGTACATCTTCTCTAATTATATCTTTCATTTTGTCACGAGCGGCAACAAAGCCATCTTCTAATCCTTTCTGATAACTTTCTGATTTAAAACCACTAAGGTATTTGGTGTCATAAGGAACCAGATTGTTTAAATCCCATGGCTCAAGTCGCTCCACATACTTAATAGGTAACGAGTTGCTTGCTGGAATTAGGATGTCATCGAAATCTCTGGATACTCTCCCTCTTACATTTGACCAACGAGTTTTGGTGACAGAGCGTTCTTTTGATTCTCCATTTTCAGTATATCTTTCTGTTTCTTCATAATCATCACCACGTTCACCTGTGTAATTCGTGTTTGTTTTTGAGTCAAAAGTCCAGTATGGGATATAGATGCCTGCTAATTTTTCAGACTGCCGCGCATATTGTTTTAATTTATTAGGTGCAAACCAAAGTTTTTTTAACCAGTTTTGATAAAGTTCAAGTCCTTCTTTATCTTTAATTTTAAAAGGCAGCATTCCTTTCGGTTGAATAATACTTGATTTATGACCTTCTTTTGATGTGAGAGGACTGTCACAGAAATCGCATGAGTCTGAAATTACATTTGGGTCAAATGTTGTTTCTGCACCACAGCCGTCACATTTTATCGTGAGAATTTCAATCTTGGGTGCAATATCCATTTGATTGTTTACAAAATCATGAAAATCAATTTCTTGATGGGCTTCAGCTCTTTCATGTTCATCTACTTCAATCGTATTTAAAGCACCGCAAAATTCGCATTTAAGACTGTCTGTTCCTGGGGCAAATGTTAGATTTGCGCCACATTGTACACATGCAATTTCATCCTGATTTGAGCTTTTATTATTATTCATTCTGATGGTTTTAAGGTTAAAGGCAAATAGTATTAAAAAAACCTGGCAGATTTTATTATTAAATCTGTCAGGTTCAAATGTCTAATGTTAAGACAAATGTATTATTGAGGTGGTGGAGGTGGAGGCGGAGTTGCACCAAATAGTGTCGCAACATCAGGAACTTGTCCTGCAGCCAGCCAACCTTGCATCCCTTGTTTCCATACAAACGATTCTTTTGTTAATTGTCCTTGTCCAATCATTTGTTGAAGAACATTCATGTCAAAAGGTCCTGTTTGTTGACCATTAACCGAAACGAAATATTGATTCGTCGGTGGTGGTGGTGGTGGATTATTTGTGTTTTGTTGATTCGTATTTTGCTGATTTGTATTTTGATTCTGGTTTTGATTCATCATTTGCTGCATCATGGCCATGCCCATCATGTTTTCCATTCCGCCACCGCCGCCGCCAGTATTTCCTGCAGCTTTTTCCATCGCATCAGCACCTTTCATTTGTGAGTACTTATTCATATCACCTAGCATATTCATGCCAGTTCCTTCATCTAACTTTTTCTGAAGTTCATCAGGTAAACTAATACTGGAAATAAGAAACTTAGTTATTTCTAGACCATATTCTGCAAATTCTTCACCAAGTTTAGATTGACAGAATTCTGATAGATCTTTATAGTTTTGAGCAAAATCTAAAAGTGCTAACTTACTTTCACCTATTGCGTCAATAAATCGGGTAACCATCATGCTTCTTAATTCACTACTAATTTCATCTGTAGTAAATTCGCCATCTGTTCCTGAAACCTCTTTGATGAACTTAACAGGATCTGTAACTTTCATGGTATATGTACCAAATGCTCTTAAGCTTACCCTGCCAAAATCAGCATCCCTAATATAAAATACATTTGGAGTTCCCCATTTCATGTTGGTGAACTTTTTGGTGTTTAAAAAGTATACCTCTGCTTTAAAAGGGCTGTTAAACCCGTATTTCCAGCCTTTAATAGTTGTTAGCAGAGGTAGGTTTTGGGTTGTTAGTTCGTATCTTCCCGGAGGGAAAACGTCAGCAATTTCACCCTCGTTAATAAATACAGCAACCTGTGATTCACGTACGGTAAGTTGTGCTCCATTTTTTATTTCATTTCCTTGTCGTTCGAAACGATAAACCATTGTGTCGCTGGATGAGTCTATCCATTCGATTATATCAATTAATTCACCTTTTAGTTTGTCAAATAATCCCATATGTTTTTAGTTTAAAATTTTGTAGAAATATAAGTTAATTATAAGAAAAATCAAAATGTTTTTGATTAGAGCGTATTATAGGTACGACTTTAATATTTTGCTGCGAGATCGTAAAACTTTAATGACTTTTCCTTTAATCTGTCGAACCCTTTCTCTGGTAAGGTCAAATTTCTCGCCAATCTCTTCTAAGGTAAATGCATTTTTGTAGCTTAAGCCGTAATATAATCTAATTATTTCAGCTTCTCTGTGTGTTAATGTTGAAAGAATTCTCTCAATCTCCTTATTTAAGGATTCTTTTAATAAATTCTTTTCTGGACTTATGCTGTCTTTGCTCAACATTATGTCGTAAAGATTGTTGTCTTCATCCTGAAGTAAAGGGGCATCCATTGATACGTGGTGTCCTGTATTATTCATTATTTGCTTTATTTCCTGAGGTGCCAAATCAAGTTCTTTCGCAATTTCTTCCGGTGTTGGTGCTCGTTCAAATTCTTGTTCTAAACGTGTGAATACTTGATTGATTTTGTTGATTGAGCCTATTTTATTCAATGGTAAGCGAACAATTCTTGCTTGTTCAGCCAAAGCCTGCAATATTGATTGCCTAATCCACCATACTGCATACGATATGAATTTGAACCCTTTTGTCTCGTCAAATCGTTTTGCCGCTTTTATTAGACCAAGATTACCTTCATTAATTAAATCTGGCAAAGTGAGCCCTTGATTTTGATACTGTTTTGATACAGAAACAACAAACCTGAGATTTCCTCTTATTAATTTATTGAGGGCAATATAATCATCTTGTTTAATTCTGCGTGCCAACTCAACTTCCTCTTCAGTGGTTAATAAATCAATTTTTCCAATCTCCTGGAGATATTTGTCCAAAGATGCGGCTTCGCGGTTGGTTACCTGTTTTGTGATTTTTAGTTGTCGCATACTAAAAGATGAATTGAGTTTTGACTGTGAAAATAATCAAATTTTATTAAATTTCATTGAAAATGAAAAAAAATGTTAAAAATTTTGAAATATATTTGTAGATGGCAATCTATTTTTTACTTTTGCATCGCTTAAAGGAGAGGTGGGAGAGTGGCTTAATCCACCAGTTTGCTAAACTGACGTACCTGTTACGGGTACCGGGGGTTCGAATCCCCCCCTCTCCGCA
>JAOZNO010000879.1 GCA_029933755.1 Bacteroidales bacterium
TATAGTAAGACCTAACAGTTGAACTTCCTGCGTTATTTATATTTTTCAAACTAAGCATTTGCTACTGTAAATTAGTATTTTGAAAAAAATAAAAGCTTCAGCAGTAGCGGAGTAGGCTTTGAGATTTAATTTGTTAGAGGTCACTGTAAAAATTATATTTATGTTTTATTTTGATGATTCTGAGCTTGAAAAGCTAATTGTTCACCATGTTGGGAACAAAAATGAAAACGAAACGATATTTCTATCTGAAAATGAGATTAATATTGACGAAGATTTAAAGGCTGTTTTAGTTAGCTATTTCTTTAGCTCTTTTAAAGATCTAATATTTCACCAGTTTACGGGTGAAAATTTAGAGGAAAACAAAGTTTACCAGTCTGCTACTGATATTTTTGAAGATACAGGTGCATTAATACAGGAATCAAAGAGGATTGCCAATCATTTATTTGAACAATCCTATCATCCAAATATAAAATCGGGTGAGTTGTATGTTGCTATATTCCGAAACTGCCTTGTTGAAGATGAATTGGTTGATGCAATTGGTATTTTTAAGTCGGAAAGCAAACAGCCGTTTTTAAAGGTTTTTCCTAAGGATGGTGATATGAGTGTTGCGCACGATAAAGGGATAAGTATTAATAAAATAGACAAGGCATGCCTGATTTTTAATACCGAAAAGGAAGAGGGTTACAAAGTGGCTATTGTTGATGTTTCAGGAAAATCGAAGGAAGCACATTACTGGAAAGATGATTTTTTGGGTATAGAAAAGCGGAAAGATGATTACTACCAAACCCAAAATTATATTGGAATATGCAAAGGTTTTGTAAAAGATGTATTTAACGGCGAAAATGGTGTGGAAAGAGCCGATCAAATTGATATGCTTAATAAATCGTCAGATTATTTTAAAGATAATAAAGAGTTTGATATTAAAGATTTTGAGGAAAAGGTAATTGAAAACGATGAAGTAATACAAGCATTTCAAGATTACACTCAAAAGGTTGCCAATGATAAGGAGCTGGAAATAAGCGATAGCTTTGGTATTTCAGAAACAGCCTATAAGAAGAGTCGTGCACAGTTTAAAAGTGTATTAAAGTTGGATAAGAACTTTCATATTTATATACATGGTGATCGACAAAAAATCACAAAAGGTTTTGATCAGTCAAATGGCTTAAACTTTTACCAGGTGTTTTTTGATAAGGAAAATTAATGAATAAATGCTTGACGGCACTAGGAAAGCCCGTAAGAATGCAGAATATCTAGCTGTTTTACTTCTTTTCCTTTTCCCATTTCTGGTTAAACCTTAATTCAAACATTAAATTATAAAAGTTTTTAAGTTCCAAAGTTCCGCTTAAGCCATAATCTTTGATTTTTTTAACTTTTCCCTCATTATATGTAATCGTTAAAAAGCAAGCTTGGGTATCTCTGTGGCCAGTAGTATATTTATCCTTTAAATTGGGGAAATCAATACCATTCAGCGCGTTAACTATTAAATCAAAATCTTCATCCTTAATTATTGTCTTATACTTTCCTTTTATTTCCTTCTCGTTTTTATCTTTTCTGTTATGATGTTGGGCATTAAAAGTTGCATTTTTTGATTTTTCAATCACGATATTAAATTGGGGACAAGTTCCAAAACACCTTGTTGTTTGATATTCAATTTTTTCGATATTGTACATTTTCTGTTTTTTATTAATTTCAATAAAATTCCCAAACAGATAAATCAATGTGTTTTTGTCAATTTTTATTCCCGTAGAAGTTTGTGCAAAAGAAATAAAACTTAGAGATATGATAAGTATTACAATAAAAAATAGCCGTCTCATTTTCATTTGTTTTTTTGCACTTAGTTCAACACGGGCTTCAAACTTGGCCTTGCAAGCTGTTTGAATTCTATTTATTACCAGCTGGCATTCCTTTAATGGTATTTATGAATGGTCATACTATTCGTCATCGTCCTCTTTCTCATATCCTTCATAATAATAGGATTGCTCTATGCCTTTAAAAATTATTTCTCGGTCATTAATTTCATCAGTTAGGTTGGCTGAAAGTAATGTTTTTATCTCCAAGTCGTTAATAGGACTTCTCTCCATTGCTTGTAAGTAAAGTGTTTTGTCTACAAACTGCCAATTCGCAACCTTTTTTAGTTTCGATTTTAGGAGTATATCCAACCATATACGCATTGTTCTGCCGTTTCCTTCCATAAAGGGGTGAGCAATGTTCATTTCTACATATTTCGTAATAATTTCTTCAAAAGTATTTTCAGGCATTTGCTCAATTTTTATCAAAACTTCGTTCAGATAAAAAGCGTTTGCAAAA
>JAOZNO010000880.1 GCA_029933755.1 Bacteroidales bacterium
TTCCCCTTTTTTATTAATAAAGCCATAGGTATCCACACCATAAATGCCTACAATCGCAAGCCCTTCATGAAAATCACCTGCATATTTAAATTTATTTTCTATAACTAGTTTCCCGCTTTTATCAATAAAACCAGAAGGATTACTGGTGCTGTAAAGTTCTTGATTTTCATCGGTTCCAAATATGTTCGTAAATGTCTCCAGTGTTTTTGTGTCTTCAAAAATTTCCTTCGCTTTCTTTAAACTCATAGCTGGTGACACTTTAGCTAAACCTTCTGAAAAGCTATTTGCCATGTCGAATTTAAAATCATTCAAGTCCCATGGAATTATAAAATTTCCGGTACTGTCAATATATCCTCCCCTGGTTTGTTTTCTCAATTCTTTATAGTTTTTTTGGAATATGGATACTTTTGGCAATGCAGCTTTTGCAAAACCATTAGAAAAGTTCTCTATACGTCCGAACTTGGGTTTTATTACCATTTCACCCTGTTTATTAATAACGCCCCATTTAGTATAAACATTGTAACCATTACTGGTTTCTTCTTTTCTAAGAACCTGAACAACTGCATAACCGTCTGAGAATTGTTTAGCAAAGCTAAATTGTGGTTCAATAATGGTTTTTCCATTAATATCCATGTAGCCCCATTTTGCTAGTTCCATGTCAGAGTGTCCCCATTTGCTGTCTTTTTCAGCCTTAGAGATTGTTAAATATGGGAATAATGACTCTGAATACTTTTGTGCAATCGAATTAATATTATTGATTACCAATAGTGTAATTAATATTAAAGACAAAGATTTTTTGTTCATAGCTTTGTTAGTTTTGTATTAGATATTTACCAGCGATTCTTAACTTTTTCGGCAAAACCCAGCAAGTTGCGTATTTCTAAAACCTGTCCATCGTCTAGTATAGCTTGTCCTGTGAAGTGACCAAAAACCTGGTGTTGATCTGATTCTATTATAAGTACATTCGTACGTGAAGCCCTGTCAAGAATTGGAACAAAATCCATTTCAAAACGGCCATTGTTAGAAGTGAATTTCCAGGGCTTTAAATAACTTTTATTATTGATATGAAACTTTACATCCTCAAGTTTATGAGCCTTGCCATTATAAAATAACATATTTTCAGTAGCCATTGAGGTATCACCAAATCCATAACCAATATTAAACCCAAAGGGAACACCATTAATACGTCCTGATGCAGAACCCCAGTACCATGTGTTAGAATAAGTCCACACACCACGTCCCCAATCTAAAACCCCCATTGATGTGTCTGGCATAAATGTCATTTTTTCATCACCCAGATTAAATTGGCCTTCGGCAGGCATGCAATTTACCTTTTGATTGTAGTAAAAAGCCTTTGGACAAGCTTTAAAAGGTGTCGCAATCACCATTGAATCCATATCAGTTGGCTGACTCAATCTCACACTACCTCTCAATGGTTTTCCATTTGAGAAATCTTTAATATCAAGTTCAATAATTCGGTAAGCATCTTCTCGTATGAAGCGCATACTTACACCTTTTCGTTTAAACTCAACATTGCCTTTTTCGGGGCTTTCAGGCATTTTAAAAGCACCCATCGGGAAAGGAATCATTACACTTTTTGAAATCTCTTCTGGTGCTAAAAAATCAAGCCATGTACATGCAACAAAGCCCAAATATCCATTATCAGCAACAGTAAATGAAATACCTTTATTTTCTGATAGTATACAGTAATAGTCCCATTCTTTGATTTTGAATTTTGCTGCTTTAACAGCCTTTCGCTTATATTGTAACAGAGGGCTACGTGCCCATCCTTTCTGACTTAAACTACCATTCGGCTTATGTAGTAATCCGATTTTGTTTATTTCATTTTGCATGATATAGCTTTTTAACAAATTTAGGGAATCCGTAATTACTTTCAAAATATTTTTGGACTAAGCTTAGTAAAAAACAAAAAACCCGCTGATTATTCAGCGGGGTTTTTAAGTTCTTAAATTACTTATACAGTTTCTAGCGAGGCCTTCGCTCTGAGCGAAGGCCTCGCGCTGAGTAAAATTATCTTAAAGCAGCTTGTGCAGCAGCTAATCGTGCAATTGGCACACGATAAGGAGAACAACTCACATAGTCCAGTCCTGTACGGTGACAGAATTCAATTGATGAAGGCTCGCCACCATGCTCACCACAAATACCAAGTTTCATACCCGGACGAGTTTTACGACCTTTCACACATGCCATTTCTACTAATTGACCAATACCTTCCTGATCTAATACTTCAAAAGGATCGTGTTTTAAGATACCTTTCTCAATATAAATTGGTAAGAATTTACCG
>JAOZNO010000881.1 GCA_029933755.1 Bacteroidales bacterium
AAAATGTTGAGCCTTGGGCATCCCTACCTGTTGTTAACTTTAATAGTCATATTCTTCATTTTTATCAATTACTAAAAGTATAACCCCTTTGTTGATTAATTGTGCCGAAAACTGGCTAGAGAATATTGTAAAAGTATTAATGCAATGCAAATAATAGTCAGAGCCTGAACCAAAGTTAGACTCTGACTGGGCATAATGAAATAGAGCTGGTAGTTTCAAGCGAGGCCTTCGCTCAAAGCGAAGGCCTCGCAAGCAGTTACCGTTAATTATTTATTGCGGTCTTAAATAAGAGGTGAGAATGTATTATGAGAGTATTTTTAGTAGGCTTTATGGGAAGTGGTAAATCAATATTTGGAGCACGATTAGCTGAAAAGCTTGACTATTCATTTGTGGATTTGGAAGATTATATTGAAGATATATATAGTTCACCGATTAAAGATATTTATAGCCTAAAAGGCGAGCCCTATTTTAGAAAAATAGAAAGACAAAGTCTTCTTGAACTTATAGAACAAGAAAACATTGTTATTTCGGCAGGAGCAACTACTCCATGTTTTATGGAAAATATGGAATTAATGAATGAAAAAGGGCTAACAATATATATTCGCCAAGGTACAAATTGCCTGTATAATCGATTAAATAGAGGAAAAAAATTCCGACCATTAATAGAAGGGATGTCTCATTTTCAGCTAATAGAATATTTAGAAACCAGTTTGGCCAAACGCAAACCGTTTTATGAGCAAGCTAAATATAATATTTTAGGTAAAAATCTTCGCACAATCAGATTACTTGAGATTGTAAAACATGAAATGAAGCAGACGAATTAATGATTATGTAAACGCTCATGTCTGCCTTATATCAAGTTGGACTAAATAGAGTTTGTCCATAAAGTCAGCGTTTTGTTTAACGCTACAAATTTTTATCCGTGTCGTTGTGTAATAAATGATTGATTTGTTAAGCGAGGCCTTCGCTCAAAGCGAAAGCCTCGCTTAGTAATAGCCCTCACCGAAGGTGATAAATGCCTTGCAGTGTTTAAGAAAGTCAGATTATGGAGAAGGATATATGAAATTAAAGTTTGTAGGCTGTTTTGCTCTTGGTTTCTATATGTCTTTTTAATAGTCTAATCCTTTTTGAATCAGACTTTGGCAATTTTCTTGCTTTATGACAAAAAACCATGGCTTTGCCAAAATCTCCTATTTCCCGATAAGTTTCGGCAAATAGTACATAATTGCTTTCTTTATTTTTGTCTAATTTTAATATGTTAAGCAGTCTGATAATATTCTTTAACTTTAAAGGAACGCTGGATTTATATTGTTTTATAGAATTTTTATAATCAGTTGTTGTGAAGATTTTCTGTTTAATCGTTTTTAGCAAACCCTGTGAATAATATTTGCGGGTTATATGGTTAATAGTTTGCCATAGTTTAATTCTTAAAATCATTTCTTTTTCTGTTGTGCTGGCTAAACCTGCACGAAAAGCTTCCTTAATAAAATTAATTTCCTTACTGCTTATTTCATCAATAAACCATGAATTGTCCAGCTTTTTTATGCCATTTGAATCTGTTGGTTCTTCAATTGAATTTTCTTGTAGCCAAAAAAAAGTATTGCACGATGGGCATTTGGCAAACTTAATTAGATCCTTTCTCATCGGAGCCATATAAAATCCATCTGACCAAATTTCGGATTTAGATATTTTTTCTGGCTTTATATCCGTATAACTAAAGTTTGCTTCACATTTTGGACATTTTGTATATGCGGAATTTAAGATCATAGTTTGTTTTTTATCAAAATTGAGAAATTTTAATGTAAGTTCAAACTAAATCATAGTATTTATTTAGTGAATCTAAGAAAACTACAATAATTTGCCTAAGAGGTGCATAGCAACTTTGTTAATTATCTTAATGATAGCAATTTAAATTCTTCGCATTTTACTTCATCAGTTGCTTTGCACCTTTTTCTTATTAACACTACTTATAGTTAAGTAGAAATCAGATGATCGTTTATAAAAATAACTATTTTTTTATAAAACGCTTATTTGCAAGTCTGTTATTCTGTTTTTATAATAACTTTGAAAACAAAATAAAAATGATGCAAAAAGTAATCATAGAATCATATACTGATGGAAGCTGTCATACTAAATTGAAGGTTGGTGCCTGGGCTGCAATAATATTTATTGATGGAAAAGAAATTGTGTTAAAAAGTATAGAATTAAATACCACCAATCAAAGAGTGGAATTGTTTTAAGCGTGGCCTACAAAGCGATTAATAATTCAATAGGATTAATTGTACATTTTAAAATATAAGTAAGA
>JAOZNO010000112.1:0-7330 GCA_029933755.1 Bacteroidales bacterium
CTAATTATTTAACCCGGTGAATAATTCCGCCGCTATTATCTGCTTTTGCACCAGTTACTGATGATAGGCAATTAACTTCTCTGCGTAGCCTTAAAATACCCAGGAATGCAAAAATTAAAGCCTCTTTATAATCAATTATTTCTTTTGCCGGTATTATTATAGATGCTTCACTTTTAGCTTTTATTAAGTCCATTAGGAAATCATTATGCGTACCACCACCAGTAAATAGTATTAGGCTTTTTTTTGCTTCGTCACTTTCTTTTATGTTTCCATTAATACTTTCTGCAATTTGCATAGAAGCATGTTCGTAAACCGTTCTTATTTTGTCATTAATTGAAATTGTAGATTTTTCTATTAATGGTTTTATTACTTCTTCAACCCATTCTTGCCCAAGAGATTTTGGAGGAAGTTGTCGATAGTATTCTAGTCCATTCATGCTCTCGAGTAGTGAACTGTTTACTTTACCTTTTTTTCCCAGCTCACCACCTTTATCATATTCAATACCTGTTGTTTGTGCTAATTCGTTAGCTATTATGTTTATCGGGCATATATCGTAAGCGATCTGCTGCTTTTCATCATTTTCAAATGAAATGTTTGCAAAACCTCCCAGGTTAATACATGAATCATATTTGTTAAATAAAAAATAATCGCCTATTGGAACTAATGGTGCTCCCTGGCCATTTAAAGCAATATCCAAAGTTCTGAAATCATTTACTGTATTTATTCCTGTTATTGCAGCAATGATAGCGCCGTCGCCTAATTGGAAGTTTAGTTGTTGTTCAGGTATATGGAAAACCGTGTGGCCATGTGAGGCAATTAAATCTGTTTTTTGAATAATACCTTTTAGAAATCGATTTACTAACTCACCCGTATATTTGCCGTATTCTTTGTGCAATTTTATTAGCTCAAAACCACTTAGTTCAGCTGATTTTTTTAAACGATTTTTCCAATTTTCATCATAATCGTATGTTTTAGCTTTCAAAATCTTAAAATTCCATGTATCATTAATTTCTTTAAAATTACACAAGACTATATCCATACCATCTAATGATGTTCCCGACATGATTCCAACTACTGTATATTCTTTCATAGCTATATAATTATTAGTGTGACTTTTTTTATTTTGTTTCGCTTATTAATATTTTACTAATGACTATTTCCTTCTTTTATTAACTCGTTATCAATCTCTTTTTGATATTTTTTCTTTTCCTTACGTTTAATTTTTGATTTCTTTTTTGCACTTGTCCGATTAAGCTTTTCTGTTAGCTTTTCCAGTTTAATTCTTTCTTTCAGCTGTTTCGATTTAAAACCCATTGTGGATTGAACACCACTAACTGTTGACATTGTCCAGTATTGAAAGATTGGATAGTAAACATCTCTTTCGTAATATACTCTGCCTTCTTTTAGGTGTCCACCTTTTCTTCTTGGGTTATTATCTTTTACAATAGAATTAGCTGCAAGAGAAGCAAGGCCTCTTTTAGACACGATTAGTGAGTCACTTTTTTTCTTATTTTCAATATCAAATTTTAGATTATTGTAACGAAACTTCATTTTTCCTTCAGAGTAGTCGTCGTTTGCACTGATATTAAAATTTAAACTGTCAATTACCCCATCACGAATGGAAACGAAGAAAAGATTCTCAAGAAGTGGATTAAATGCTGTCATATTCATGCGGCTAAGTTTCCCCCCATAAAAATACTCACCATGTTCTGAGTTTAATGGAAATCGAAAGGATGCGGTTAATAATCCTTCATCCATAATATATCCACTAGCATTCGCTTTAAGTGTCAAGCCTTCTTTTATTAATTCTTTATCGTTGCTTACTCCTGTAAAAGTTGCATTAAGCCTGGTAATGTCAAAATATCCGCTTTCTGTTGAATTTGCGCCCAATAATTCAACGCCAATATATGAATTATCTATTTTTATAGTATCTACTTTAATGTAATTTTCAGCATTTAAAATGTAATCAAGAGGTAAAGCAATTTTTATAACAGAATCCATAGGGAAATGTTTGTTTTTATATGAATGTAGCTTAAAATCAGAAATGCTAATTTGTTCTGCTATTAATCTTTTATTTACCAAAAAATCCCGGAAATCAAATTTATTAACAACAAACTTATTGATATCAAAATAAATAAGCTTAACTTCTGTTGTTGCGCTTGCTGCCAGTGCATCTCTTTCAATAGAAGGACTCATTGAAATTAAATTTGCATATACTTTTTTTAAGCCTGTGGAAAATCCTAATTCATTGATTTTTATTTTATAAAACTTATTTTTTGTTTCTAATTCGTAATCATTTAGCCTGAATGCAATATCTGATGTGTTAAATAGTTGATTTTTATTGCCCTGATGCATTGAGTCAATTAGTAGATTGCTAATTGTTCCATGAATTTTATTATAACTGGAAATATTCGTGCTATCCCCTTTCGTATTTTTAATTCGGAAGGCAGCATCGTCAATTTGAATATGTGAAAGTTTTATTCCTTTAGTTATATTTTTAATTTTCTGATAAAAATTTATTTCTAAAGGGTTTTTGTTTAGAGTTCCGTTTGATTGTGAGAGTGTTAATCTTATGTCTGGTTTACTAATAAAAATAGAATCAGAAACAAGTTTCGTATCAATTAAATCTTCGTACGAAAAAGCTTTAAAATTAACAGAGGGGATGTGTAAGGCTTCTAATGTTTCTTTTTCTCCTTCTGTAATATTACCTTGAGGATTATAATAATTTATATTGTCAATTTGAACCGTTTCATTTTCCGAATTTAGATGGAAGTTCTCAATATCAAGCAAGTAATTATTTTTAGCTAACAAGTAATGAAAATCTTGAAGTTGAACAACCGTATTTATTTGTTTTATTGTTTCTAACGGGTTCTTGATGGAGTTTGAATCTATTTGGAAACCAGATAATTGAATGTTTAGCTTCATGTTGAATATTTGATTTTTCAGGTCAAATTTATCTTTTAATATACCAAAAGCTCCATCGACAATAATTATACTATCTGTTATTATTTTTTCAAATGGGAAGTTTTTTTGATTCGTTTTTATTTCTTCTGTTTTCTGAGCTGCATTATTTTTGTCTTTTTGCTTGACTAAAGCAATTGAAGGTCTAGTTAATTTTATTAAACCCAGGTCAAGTACGTTCTCATTAAGTAATGCAGTAATATTTATACCTTTCGATTCTAGTTTTGGACTGTATATTGTCCATATTAAATCACTGTACAAACTGTCATGAACATTTGGGCTTGGAAATAATCGTATTATTTCAGCACTAAAAATTGAGTCTTTTGAAGAAAGTTTAGCTTTTTTTATCTTTAATTGATATTTGTTTTCCGAAATTTTTCTATAAAAATCATCTAATTCAAAGTTGAAATCTTTTGAATTCGCAAAACCATAGTGCTCAATATTTGTTTTGTAATCATAGTCAAAATCTTTAACTGTCGCAGACAATTTACCACTCATTATTAGGTTTTTTCTATTTAGGCTGTCAATATCCATAAACCTGAAACCTCCTTTCTTTAAACTGAAGTCGGCAATCTGGATTTTCTCAAAATATGCAGATAATAAAGATGTTATTGTGTTTTTATAAACTAAGCTGTCTATCTCTAAAGTATCTTTATTCAATTCAACAACAGAGCTAGTATCTTTTGTCGTCTGTATGTTAATGAAGTCCGAAATCTCAAGTGAAGGTTTTGTAATTAAAATGGTTTTAATGGTTAAATCTTTATTTTCATAGGCTTTCGGTATATCAATCCCTTTGATGGATGAACTTTCTATCTGAAAATTAATTAATTTTGATTTGTTATAGTCAGATAGCTTTTGATGTGATTCAATTTTAGGTTTAATAGAAAGTTTTGAAAAGCTTACCAACGAATCTGTATTTGACATATATACTTCATCTACCTTTAAAATATGTAAATGATCTTTTAGGAACTGTGAATAGTTAAAAAGTTCAATTTTAAATTTATCAGAATAGAAAAGCTTATCAGTATTTGCTAAATTAAATCTTTTTAGGTTTAAATTTATTTCGCCTTCTAATTTGTTTAATAAACTATCTTCTTGGTATGTACTTATTTTGAAATTAGCTTTTTTTAAACGAATATTTCTGATATATAAGTTTTTAATTAATTTTTCAGAAAAATCACTTATTACGGTACTCTGTTTCTTTTTTGTAGCATTATCATTTTTTAATAAATTAATATTAGTTTTTGATCTGCCAGCACTTAAATAGTTAATTGTAAGTGTCTTTTTGTGATATAGCTTGTGGAAATCTGCACCTTTAATATCAATGTTACTTAGCTTTATGTTTAATTGTTTTGCTGAGGTTTTTAGTGGGTGTAATGATATGTTTTCTACATACAAACTTTTGGTATCGGTATGTAGATTTATTTTCCCGGTAGTTATTAAATGAGTATTGTCTTTTATTATTGCTGAAAATTTATCAATATTTAAGCGGATGTTTTTTGAATAAAGTATTCTGGACTGGTCATCCTTTGAGTGTTTATCAAGAAAAAAACCAAAAAGGTTTAAATTATAGTTTTTAATTTCATAGATTGGTGCTTCTAAATGTGAA
This sequence comes from Bacteroidales bacterium, assembly GCA_029933755.1. Classification (GTDB taxonomy): domain Bacteria; phylum Bacteroidota; class Bacteroidia; order Bacteroidales; family NBLH01; genus NBLH01. Next base: position 4,571 of record JAOZNO010000112.1, read on the forward strand.
TTACGATAAAATTTAAAATTCGCATTGCTAAGATCCATTGTGTTGATGCTAATAGATTTTAACTTGCTTTTTATCAGCTTGTAAAAGTCAATTTCTTTAGATTCTTTTTTGAGGGATACCTTTTTTTTATGCTTATCAATTAGCTTAATTTGCGGGGATTCAATAATAATATTTTGAATTTCAATGTCCTGATTAAAATAAAGGTTTGAAATATTGAAGTTCTTAAATTTAATTTCAGGTGTACTAATGTAATAGTAGTTGTTTTTTAACTGTGTTAAATACTGTTGCAATTCAATTTTAGGTTTAATTTCAACAGATTTAACTTTCAAAAGTGATTCTTTAGTCGATATAATTATACTATCTGCATAAAGAAAATGCCTGTCGTCTCCAAGTTTAAGCCGGTAATCATCAATAGAAATTTGTACATCATTTGCATAGAATAATCTGGCTTTTTGTTCAAACTCTTCTTTGTTAAGAAGAAATTGAATAAGACCTATTGTTACAAAACCATAGTGAGTTGTGTTTCTATCATTGTTTTTATTCAGGTTTAGATGAAACTTACCATTTTCAAGCATAATTTTACTTAGCTCAATCTGGTCTATGTATTTTTCAATTGATGGGAATAAATCTTCATGTATAAAATCCCTGTTTTCATGTGGTTTTTTATTTAGCGAAGGTAATTTTTTTAAAACTACAACGGGGTTTTTAATTAACAGCTCTTTAGCTTTAAAGTGCCGCTGAAAAAATAATTTGTAAAATCCGGTTCCCCATAACTCTATAGAACTTGTAGATATTTGATAAATTGCAGATTTTGCTTTTCCTGTTTTTAATAATTCATTGTAAACAATAGTGTCCGGAATTAATTTGAAGTTTTTTAAACTAATACGTCTGCTACCAATTTCAATACTGATTTTATCAAAATTAATTTGATAAAGCCCATGTGTTTTTGCCTTAACCTTTTCCTGCATATAATCTTTTAATACAGGTGTGGCAAAGAAAAATAAAAACACATCAAAAAGAATGAAAATGCTAAGAATTGTATAAGTTAAGCGACGAAGCCATTTACTTTTTTTCTTTTCTATTGGTTTTTCTATATGTTCTATTTCTTCTTCCAAACTTTTAGTAAATAGGTAATAATTTTTGTAAAAATATAAAGTTTTATTTAAATTTTTTTAATTTTGAACGAATCTAATGCTAAAATTATAATTAATTAGCCTTAAATAGTGCTTTGCTTGCAAAAACCAGGCATGTAGAAAGGATTCGAAAAGTTCAATTATCAACTAAAAATTAAATTTATGAAAAAAATTATTCTTTATGCAACAATTTTAAGCCTTTTTTCATGGGCTTGTTCAAATGGAAGTCAGGAAAATGAAAATGATGAACAAACTAATCAAACTGAAAATGAGCTTTTAACAAAAGCCAATACATTTTTTAAAGTGTTGTCAACGGTTGCTGAAAACCCAGAAAATGTAATTACAGATGAAAAAGTTAAACTGGGAAAAATTTTGTATTATGATACACGATTATCAAAAGATGGTACTCAAAGTTGTAACACTTGTCATAACCTAGCCACTTATGGTGTTGATAATTTAGCTACATCGCCAGGTGATGCTGGTGAAAATGGTACACGAAATTCGCCAACCGTTTTAAATTCAGCTACACAATTTGTGCAGTTTTGGGATGGCCGTGAGCCGGATGTAGAAGCACAGGCAGGTGGCCCGGTTCTTAATCCTGTTGAAATGGCAATGCCTGATGAGAAATTTGTAATTGACCGTTTATCTAAAGTAGAAATGTATCCGGAATTATTTAAAGCTGCATTTCCTGAAGAGGAAAATCCAGTTACTTATGATAATTTGAAAAAGGCAATTGGTGCTTTTGAACGAACTTTACAAACTCCATCGCGTTTTGATGAGTTTTTAGCAGGAAAAGAAGATGCTTTAAACGAGCAGGAACAAAAAGGCTTACAAACTTTTATTGAAATTGGTTGTACAACCTGTCATGTTGGTGAAGGCCTTGGTGGTACTATGTATCATAAATTTGGATTATTTAGTAGCTATGCAGAGCATTTAAAAACTGCGGCAGTAGATAATGGCCGATTTGATGTTACTCAAAATGAAAGCGATAAGTTTTTCTTTAAAGTTCCAATTTTACGTAATATCGAAAAAACAGGCCCTTATTTCCATGACGGAAGTGTTGCAAGTCTTGAAGAAGCAACTAAAGTTATGGCAAAACTTCAGCTGAACAAAGATTTAACTGAAGATCAGGTAAAAGACCTTGTTGTTTTTATGAATGCACTTACCGGAGAAGTTCCTGCTGATGTACAGCTGATGCCTGAGGAATTGGCTGAGTAAATCAAATATTAAAAAGAAGATGTACCATCATTAATTTGGTGGTGCATTTATTTTTTACTTTGAATTGAACTTCAAAATAAATGATATGACCGAAATAATATTAGCATATTACAAGAAAAAAGACTGGAATCGTTTTTTGCAATCAATTGATGATAGGGAAAGTATGCATAGCACTTGGAAAGAGTGGCATAAAGCTTATCAAAAGACAAAAAAGGAACTAAGTTTACAAGGATTTTTAGTCAGAGATTTTGAGGTAGATATTGATGAATTAGCAGACTATTGTAAAATTAGAGGAATAAAGAACGATGGAAAAGCACGTTCACAGTTTGTATCTGAATAAATAATTTAAAATGAGATTTATACCGATTTCGATAGATAAATATGTAAAGAAACATTTGAAAAATAACCC
>JAOZNO010000112.1:7430-8966 GCA_029933755.1 Bacteroidales bacterium
GATTTATACCGATTTCGATAGATAAATATGTAAAGAAACATTTGAAAAATAACCCATCTGAAAATGAAAAGGATTTGCGAAACAGATTAAATTCTGCATTAAAGGCATATAAGAATGGAGAAAGATGCACTTGTGGAAATGATATTTGGGTTATTGGTTCAGCCACAGTAGGAAATAGCTGTTTTACCTGCATAACAGGTGAAAGTTATCCAATGGATGATTATGAAATTGATTCAGCAGTAAAGAAAAGGGAAAGTACAAAGGGGCGTAGGCATATTGATGAAATAGATAAAACAAAAATTCACGGGTTCTTTGACGATGATGGATATGAGATTAATACAGATTTGATTAAAAAACCATCTTTATGTGTGATTTGTTTTAATGATGGTGATCCTAATGAGGAGCTATTATGTAACATGACACGATACGACCAGAAGGATGAGACCGAGTTCAAATGTTTTGCATATAAGAAAAAGTAAACAATCAAAAGAAATATTGAATGGCATTAAGCTGGAACGAAATAAAAGACAGGGCATTAAGATTTTCAAACGAGTGGGTTGACGAAACCCGGGAACGTGCTGAGAAAGATAGTTTTTGGAATGATTTCTTTAATGTGTTCGGAATTTCAAGAAGACGTGTTGCAGGGTTTGAAGAACCAGTTAAAAAACGGGGGAACAAACAAGGATTTATTGATTTGTTTTGGAAGGGTACTTTGCTTGTTGAGCATAAATCGAAAGGAAAAGATTTAAACAAAGCTTACGAACAAGCAATTGACTACTTCCCTGGGCTGAAAGAACACGAATTACCGAAATATATCCTAGTTTCAGATTTTGAGCATTTAAAACTTTATGACCTTGATGAAAGAACGGAACATGAATTTCATATAAAGGACTTTTATAAAAATGTGAAACTTTTTGGTTTTATTGCTGGCTACCAAAAACGGACTTTCAAAGAGGAAGACCCTGTAAATATTCAGGCTGCTGAATTAATGGGCAAACTTCACGACCAACTAAAAGACTATGGTTACGAAGGACATCCGTTGGAGGTTTATCTTGTTCGTTTACTTTTTATTTTATTTGCTGATGATACCGGAATCTTTGAAAAAGATATTTTTAAAGAATTTATTGATCGAAAGACCAATGTAGACGGTAGTAATCTAGGTGCATTAATGGCGCAATTTTTCCAGATATTAAATACTCCCTTGGAAAAGCGTATGAAAAATATTGACGAGCACCTTAAGGTATTTCCTTATATTAATGGAAAACTTTTTGAAGAGTTTATACCAATTGCTGCGTTTAACTCAAATATGCGTAGCATTTTACTGGAAGCTTGTAGTTTGGATTGGGGTAAAATTTCGCCTGCAATATTTGGTTCGTTATTTCAATCGGTTATGAATCCCGAAGAACGTAGGAATTTGGGGGCACATTATACTTCTGAAAAAAACATATTTAAACTGATAAAACCCTTATTTCTTGATGAGCTAAGGGCAGAGTTTGAGAAAGTAAAATCAAGCAAGCCTAAACTGAAAGAGTTTCA
>JAOZNO010000882.1 GCA_029933755.1 Bacteroidales bacterium
ACGACAAACGGCATCAATATACATACCCGACCCTCCTAATACAATAAGCTGATTTTTTTCTTTAAACAGTGTTGTTAACAAATCAATTACCTCAAATTCAAAACTGCTGGCATTATAATAATCATGTATTGATTTGTTACCAATGAAATGGTGTTTTACTAATTTCAATTCATTATCTGTAGGAACAGCCGTACCTATTTTTAACTCTTTATAAAATTGTCGGGAATCAGCAGAAATGATTTCTGTATCAAACTTTTGAGCGAGATGAATTCCTAAATCAGTTTTACCAATTCCGGTTGGACCAACAATTACAATGAGTGTTTTTTCTTCCATTTTAAAAATGGTATATTGTTATTTTAATGATACAAGAAAATCTAAAGTATCAACATTATCAGCATAATCCCATAATTGAGGTTTTTGTGCTTCGCCAAAACCAACCTGATTAGGTAAATCTGTTACGTTGCTCACTACACATTGAATATTTTCTTTTTCAATTTTTAATCGTTCTTTCACCGTTTCTATTTTGCTATATCGTTCATAAAAAATAACTGATATAGGTGAACTCATACCCAAATCTTCTTTTAATATAAGAAAGCCATTTTCCAGAAAGTCTATTTTATTCATTAAATAAATAGAGTGGTTGTAGGTGAAATTATTGGTATACTTATTACTATTAATCACATCTTTATAATGATACATTGCCTTAAAAAAACGGTCAATATCAAAAGTGTCAGGAATAAATAACTTTGATACATTTCGGCAACCTAAGCCAAAATACTGAAAAATATCGTCAGCTAATTGTTCTAATTCTTCTTTGGTTTCATTTCCGGTAATAACAGCAACTGAGTTTCTGTTTTTTCTAATAATATTTGGATATTTCCCAAAATAATATTCAAAATAGCGTGATGAGTTTGAGCTGCCAGTAGCAATAACCGCATCAAAATTCTTTAAGCGGTCATCAGTAAAATGAACAAAATCTTTAAATTCAGGCTCAATATTTATTAATAGTTCAACTAGTCCTTTAATTAGTAAATCATCTTTGCTTGATAATTTTACAATTGCTTTATGACCCGAGATTAAAACACTCAATAAATCATGAAACCCTACTAGTGGAATATTTCCAGCCATGATTAAGGCTACACTTTTGCTGGTATTATAATCTGTTAAAACTGGATATTTATTAAGCCATGTATTTATATTTTGTTCCGAAAGACTATCAGCAATTGCATTAATTGCATAATTCAGATTATCTTTAGTAAACCACTCATTAGAGGCAGAAGCCTGCTGTATAACATCTTTTAATTTATTTATAGCAATTTCATCACTTTCAGTTTTTAATGAAAGTCTTAACTGATTGCCCAGTGCAACAAATGCTATAATTCTTTTATTTAAGCTCATTTTTAATAAAATTTTGCACAAAGGTTATATTATTCAATTCAATTCACAAATTTCTTGATGATTTAATTTTAAAGTCGTACTTTTGTATCCGTTTTTTGAAGTATTTAATTCATTTAATATATATATAATTATGTCAAAAATCAAAGTAGGAATTAACGGATTTGGGCGAATCGGGAGGAATGTTTTCAAAATTATTTTAGAAAGCACAGATTATGAAATTGTTGGTATCAACGACTTAACCAGCAATAAAGTACTGGCTCATTTATTAAAATATGATTCTACTCAAGGGAAATTCAACGGAACAGTTGATTTTGATGATGAAGGTATCATTGTAAACGGAAAAAAAGTTGTAGTTAGTGAGGAAAGAAGCCCTGCTAATATTCCTTGGGGTGGAGGTACTCCTGATGTAGTAATTGAAGCTACTGGTGTTTTTACTAAAAAAGAAAGTGATAAAGGCGGATATGGTGATCACCTTAAAAATGGTGCAAAAAAAGTTATTTTAACAGTACCTGCAAAAGATACTATTGATAACATGATTGTTCTTGGTGTAAACGATGATGATTTAAAAGATAGTGATACTTGTGTTTCTAATGCTTCTTGTACTACTAATTGCTTAGCACCTGTTGCTAAAGTGTTAAATGATAACTTTGGTATTGTGAATGGTTTAATGAACACTATTCACTCATATACGAATGATCAGGTAATTCTAGACGGACCTCATACTGATTTAAGAAGAGCACGTTCTGCTGCTGTCTCTATGATTCCAACTACTACTGGTGCTGCAAAAGCTGTAGGTAAAGTAATTCCTGATTTAGCAGGTAAACTTGATGGTATGGCAACTAGAGTTCCTACTCCAACAGGTTCATTAGTTGATTTAGTTGTAAACTTGAAT
>JAOZNO010000883.1:0-1907 GCA_029933755.1 Bacteroidales bacterium
TGTTCATTACTATATGCGATCAAAACCCATGTATGCTGAAAAACCGGTTGAAACTCCTGCAGAAGGAACAATTTACATTATATCAATAGCTATTCCTAATGCCGATAAGGAAATGCCGGATACTAATTTTGTTCAAAAAAGATTTGGAGGTGAACATTTATACCTGAAATTAGATATTAATGGAAATGAATTAATATTAAACACCTATAATGCAGAAGATAAATTAATGGACAATTTTAAAATTAATAAATAAAATTATGATGCAAAAAACTATTCTAAATTTCAAACTTAAATTCAGCATTTTAATTTTGCTGTCTATTTCAATTAGTTGCGGGCAGAACAGCCCCAAAGAAGAAAACCAAACAGAAAATACTGAAAGTGCTGAACTTATTCAAGCACCAAATACTCTATTAGAATCTGAAATAGCTGAAGGCTGGGAATTACTGTTTGATGGTAAAACATTTAATGGCTGGCGGGGTATCGGTAAAGATAGTGTTCCTGAAGGCCATTGGAAAATTGAGGACAACTGCATTAGGAAAATAAGTAGTGGAGAAGTTCCTACCCAGGCAGATGGGCAGCCTGTTAAAGGTGGTGACCTGATAACTGATCAAACTTTTGATAGCTTTGAATTAACTTTTGAGTGGAAAATTAGTAAAGCTGGTAATAGTGGTGTAAAATATAATGTTATTGAAGAATATTCGGTTAAAAATGGTTATACCGGAGCTTTAGGCTTTGAATATCAAGTACTGGACGATGATGAACATAAAGATAATCTTAACCCTACTCATAGAGCTGGATCTCTTTATGATATGATTGAAGCTATCGGAAAAACATTAAAGCCGGTGGGTGAATTTAATACAGCAAGACTAATCTTCAACAAAAATCATGGTGAACATTGGCTGAATGGTGTCAAGGTTGTGGAGTATGATATGGACTCGCCAGAATTTCAGGCATTCTTTGAAAAAAGCAAATATCATAAACACGATGATTTCACTCAACATAAAATTGCCCGTATTGTTTTGCAAGATCATGGAGATGATTGTTGGTATAGAAATATAAAAATAAAAAAATTGAATTAATCAGATCATTATCATAAAATTTAGACTCTTGGGTCTAATCTCTAATCTAAAAAACTAATTAATTATGAAAAAAGACATTTCAAGAAGAGATTTTCTTAAGAAAGGATCACTTGGCATAGCTGCCGGTTCGGTAATGCTTTCTTCAAGTGCAAAATCCTATGCGCGAATTATGGGATCAAACGACCGGATAAACATGGCAGTTATCGGTATTCGCGGTCGTGGTGGCAATCATATTGAAAATTTTGCCAAAATGAAAAATGTTAATTTAAAATACCTGGTTGATGTTGATGAAAATCAATTCAAAAAACGCATAAAGCAAGTTGAAGATATTACAGGCTATACTCCAAAAACAGAATGGGATATGCGCAAAGTATTTGAAGATAAAGATATTGATGCTGTTTCAATTGCAACACCTAATCATTGGCATGCACTTTCAACTATATGGGCGGCACAAGCAGGTAAACATGTTTATGTAGAAAAACCATCTGCTCATAATGTATTTGAAGGTCGAAAAATGATAGAAGCGGCACGTAAGTACAATGTACTTGTTCAAGTAGGCTTTCAAAACCGTTCTATTTTAAATACACAAAGGGCAATGAAGTTTGTTCACGATGGTAAATTAGGCGAAGTGTATATGACACGAGGTTTATGTTTTAAACCCAGAGCAGATATAGGAATCTACCCTGATGGCCCAATGAAAGAAGGTGAGAAATTTAGTATGACTTTGGAGTCGGGGCGTTATGAAATTCCATATACTAAAGATTACCTAAAAAATGTCCATTATAACATGTGGCTTGGGCCGGCCCCGGAACGTCCGTTTAACAGAAA
>JAOZNO010000883.1:1917-2285 GCA_029933755.1 Bacteroidales bacterium
AATGAAAAATTCAGGATGAATTTAGAAACAAGTCACTATCAACCTGCTTATACCAATTCGTATTTAAAAAATGTTCATTACGATATGTGGTTAGGCCCTGCACCAAAACGTGAGTTTAACAGAAACAGATTTCATTACAATTGGCATTGGCATTGGGACTATGGTAATGGTGACACTGGTAATCAAGGACCTCACCAATTTGATGTGGCTCGTTGGGCATTGGGTAAAGATGAATTACCTGTTAGGGTAAGTTCTCATGGTGGATATTTTGCTTATAAATCATCACAGGAAACACCTAATACACAAACCTCAGTATTTGAATATGCCGATGGTAAAATTTTAGAGTTTGGTACGCGTGGATTATTTAC
>JAOZNO010000884.1 GCA_029933755.1 Bacteroidales bacterium
AATGTAAAAAAATAAATTATTACAAAAAAACTGACATTATAGACAAACTCTAATTAGAATGCAGATTGATAGTATACATATTGTTTTATTAAGCGTTATAGCTCTTTTTTTCTTATTAAGTTTATTTTTATTCAGTAAACTAAAAGGGAAAAATAAATGGGCTGATAAGCGAATTAATAAAATAGCTTTGAATTTTAAAAAAGAGAAGCTTTACCTTGACAAAGAAATTAAGCGACAAAATTATCTAATCAGTGAATATAAACAAAAAGGAAGTTTTGTTTCAGAAAATAATAGTCACGCAAGTTTAAATATAAACCAACAAAATCCTGAGTTTATAAAACTACAAAAGAATATTGCTGAGAATGCAGTTTCTGAAAGTGAAAAACAAAAATTTAGTGATAAAAATAAAAAACTTTGGGAACTTAGTCTTGCAATCCATAAAGAAAAGGAAAAAATTGACGAAATAAAAAATGAAATAGAACATAGGCATAATGAAGTAACCAAAAGTATTAATTATGCTCAGCGAATACAAAAAGCCTTACTTCCTTCTGAAGACGTGTTTAAGCAATGTCCATATGAATATTTTGTGCTTTGGAAGCCGCGTGATATAGTATCTGGTGATTTTTACTGGCTAAAACAATTTGAGCAACTTACTATTGTTGTCGTTGCTGACTGTACGGGTCATGGTGTTCCTGGGGCATTTATGAGCGTATTGGGAATATCCTTCTTAAATGATATTTTAAGCAAAGGAAATACGTTTAAAGCAAATGAAGTTTTAGAAAAAATGCGTATGCTTGTTAAAAGTTCGTTTCATCAGCAGGATTCAGGAAGAAAAGTAAAAGCAAGTGATGGAATGGACATGGCTATTTGTATAATAAATAACAAAACATTGGAATTAGATTTTGCGGGTGCAAATAATCCTTTATACATAATCCGGAATAATGAATTAACTACTTTAAAAGCAACCAGAAGTCCTATTGGAAGTCACCCTTTTGAGAAACCGTTTGAGAGTCAGACTTTTACATTACAAAAAGATGATCAACTTTATATGTTTTCTGATGGTTTTATTGATCAATTTGGTGGTCAACGTGGACGAAAATTTCTTAAAAAGAATTTTCAACGACTTTTACTGCATATAACAAAAGAACAACTTCCGATGGAAGAAGAAAAGGAAATATTATCAATTGCAATGAAAGAATGGCAAGGGAACAAGTATAAGCAAATTGATGATATACTTATTCTAGGTTTAAGAATCTAAAACAGGTTTTTCTTTATTTTTCCCAATATTTCTTTAAATTCCTCTTCACTTAATTTAAGCTTAGGTTTTTCAAAGTTCATGTCTGTTATTCCGTTAATAGGAATTAGATGGAGATGTGCATGAGGTACTTCCAGACCAATTACTGTTGTTCCAATTCTTTTGCAGGGAACTGCTTTTTCAATAGCCTTAGCTATTTTCTTTGCAAAAACATGTAAACCTCCAAGAGTTTCATCATCTAAATCAAATAAGTAATCTACTTCCTTTTTGGGCACAACTAATGCATGTCCTTTTGCCAAAGGAAAGATATCCAGAAAAGCATAAAAGTTTTCATCTTCGGCAATTTTGTATGAAGGAATTTCACCATTCATAATTTTTGTAAATAGTGTAGGCATGGTTATTTACGTTTTTATAGTAAGCTTATTTTAAAGCTAAAATAAATAATTTTATGCGTTTAACAAAGCGTAATGTTCAATTAGGCTATTAATTTATTTTGTATCTTTGTAAAAACAGTATTGTAAACAAAAAAAATGGAAATCATATTAGATAACAAAAAACGATATACTTATGCTGATTATTTAACATGGTTGGATGATAAACGGCGTGAACTTATTAATGGTTTTGTTAGTCTTATGACGCCAGCACCTGCACGGCTACACCAAAAAGCATCAGGATACATCTTTAATAAATTATATAATTATCTTTCAGATAAAAAATGTGAAGTTTATTCAGCTCCTTTTGATGTACGCTTACCAAAAAATGGTAATAAAACTGATGACAAAATATATGATGTAGTACAACCGGATATTACTGTAGTTTGTGATCCTGAAAAATTAGATGATAAAGGCTGTATTGGTGCACCGGATTTAATTGTTGAAATATTGTCGCCTTCAACAAGCAAGCGTGATTTAACCGTTAAATATGAATTGTATGAGAAAACAGGTGTGAAAGAATACTGGATTGCTCGCCCAAGTGAAAAAACAATCCAAAAATTTGTTTTAGGTACTAAGTTGAAGTATGAGTTTA
>JAOZNO010000885.1 GCA_029933755.1 Bacteroidales bacterium
ACACCTTTGGTAAATTTATCATTTTCTAATATTTTTACTATTTTGGTTTAAGATACACATTGACAGATAGTTAACAAATTTTAATAAATTTATGAACCTTTAGCTCATGCGTAGCATAATTAATCAGGCTAATTGAGAATTGGCACTCATATATTACCTTAAATCCGCAGGTCACGGTGTGAATAACTTAATAAACAGCAAGTTGCAACAATTCATTTCACTTTTAATTAACAATTCACGCCGTGACAACTTAGCGATAGCGATCTCACGAAGCGAAGCAAGTAATCAGCTAGTTAGCTTTTGACCTACGGAATTCAGGTATTATGTGATTATTTTCAAACAGGTCAACAGATGACACCCCCATAAAGTAAATGCAAAAGGTTTATAAATATCAAAAAACAAGTAAAATGACTAACTCAATAACAAATAGAAGATACGATATAGATTGGTTAAGAGTGATAACCATTGGTTTACTTTTAATTTATCATATAGCCATTGGATTTCAACCCTGGGGTGTATTTATCGGATTTATTCAAAATGAAAAATCCTTAGAATGGATTTGGATACCAATGTCTATGCTAAATGTATGGCGAATACCCTTATTGTTTTTTGTATCCGGTATGGGAGTTAGTTTTGCAATAAGAAAAAGAAATTGGAAACAATTGTTATTGGAAAGAACAAAGCGAATATTTGTTCCGCTCATATTTGGAATTTTCACAATTGTACCCATTCACATATTACTTTGGCAAAAATATTACAGTCAGGATATCACCTATACATTTAATCCTGCTCATTTATGGTTTCTTGCAAATTTATTTATCTATGTTATACTGTTATCGCCGGTGTTTTTTTACTTAAAAAGCAATGAAAACGGCGCAATTATTAGTTGGTTTAAGAAAATATTCAGTACTCCATTCGGATTACTTTTAGTTGTTATTCCATTTATTTTAGAGGCTGTTTTGGTTAATCCTGAAGCCTTTGAGATGTATGCCATGACATTACATGGTTTTGTTCTAGGGCTATTGGCATTTTTAATTGGGTTTTGTTTTGTTATAAGTGGAGATACTTTCTGGAAAACAGCTCTTAAATGGAGGTGGCTGTTTTTTTTAATTGCAACGACTCTTTATTTACTTCGCTTAGTAATATTCGAACTAAAGGCACCCAATTATCTCATGGCAATTGAATCAAACATGTGGATATTTACCATTTTTGGTTTTGCATACAAATATTTGAATAAGCCAAGTAAAGCATTAAACTATTTAAGTCAGGCTGCTTATCCAATTTACATCTTACACATGATTTTTTTATACATGGGCTCCTTCTTTATATTTCCACTTGAAATACCTTCAATATTAAAATTTATATTAATTATAGCTTTTACAAGTATTGGATGTTTTGTATTTTATGAGTTTGTAATCCGAAGAATAAATTTTTTAAGACCCTTATTTGGACTAAAAAAGGAAAGAGAAAATCATCTATTTTTAGTCACAAAATAGAGCTACTTAAAGCAATATAGCTCTTTTCTCTTTATCACTCTGAATCGCTTTTTCTATAAGAAAAATAACATCCAAAGCTTCTTCGGGCTTAATCAATAGTTCTTTTCCATGAACAATGGCTTGATGAATATTTTCATAAAAATCCTGATAAGAACCCCGATGTGTAGGATAAGCCTCTCTCCCACCGTCATTATTTAAAATCCCCCAATTTGATTTTTCCTCAATCCCATAGTTTTTTGAACCGGGATAAATACCATTCAGCAGTTGCTCTTCCTGTGGGTCATTTCCATATTTTATATAAGAACCTTTATCACCATGCAAAACATATTTTGGACCTGCCTCTTTCATTAGCATTCCGGATTGTAGACCAGCAGTGAGTGAATTATACCTAAGTTTAATATCAAAATAATCATTTACCACACCATCTTTTCTTTGTATTTGCAGGTCAGCATAAATTGATTTTGGCATACCAAATAAGCTCAAAGCTTCATAAATCATGTGAGAACCCAAATCAAATAAAATTCCCGCACCGGGATTTTCTTCTTCTTTCCACTTTTTTGGTCCAATTTCCGGTCGAAAGCGATCAAAATGTACTTCAAATAATTTTAAATCCCCTAATAACTTTCTATCAATAATTTGCTTAACTGTTTTATGTCCACTATCAAATTGGCGATTATGGTAAACAGATAAAACCAAACCTTTTTTTTTCGCCAATTCAATTAACTCTTTGCCCTCTTTTACAGTATTCGTAAATGGTTTTTCGAGCACTACATGTTTTCCATACT
>JAOZNO010000113.1:0-1130 GCA_029933755.1 Bacteroidales bacterium
TTGTTTGTAGCAACCATAATTTACCTTCCTGTATCGTAAATTCAAGATCCTGAATGTCAGAGTAATGATCTTCCAGTTTTTGCTGAATAATATCAAGCTCCTTGTAATTTTCAGGCATTGCTTCTTCAAGCGAAGGGAATTTTGATACTCTTTCTTGTTCAGAAACTTCTGCTAATTTTGCCCAACGTAGAGAACCTTCTTTGGTAATTTGCTGTGGCGTACGAATACCTGCAACAACATCTTCACCTTGTGCATTAATAAGGTACTCACCGTTAAAAATGTCTTCACCTGTACCGGCATCACGAGTAAATGCAACTCCTGTAGCAGAAGTAAGCCCCATGTTACCAAATACCATTGCCTGAACATTAACAGCTGTTCCCCATTCTCCCGGAATTTTATTCATTTGACGATAATATGCCGCACGTGGAGTTTCCCAACTATCAAATACAGCCATAACCGCTCCCCATAATTGTTCCCATGGATCATCAGGGAAATCATGACCGGTCATTTCTTTAACAGCTGTTTTGAATTTTGTTACTAATTCTTTTAAATCAGGAACTGAAAGTTCGTTATCATTTTCAACACCTTTTTCTTCTTTTATCTCTTCAAGAATTTTTTCAAAAGGATCAATGTCTTCTTTTGTTTCAGGCTTCATTCCAAGAACAACATCACCATACATTTGAACAAAACGACGGTAAGAATCCCATGCTAATGGCGCATTATCAGTTTTGTTAGCTAGTCCTTCAACCGCATCATCGTTCAAACCTAAGTTTAAAACAGTGTCCATCATGCCAGGCATTGAAACACGTGCTCCGGAACGAATTGAGATCAAACAAGGGTTTTCTTTATCCCCGAACTTTGTTCCCATAATGCTTTCTACATTATTGATGGCAGCTGTTACTTCGTCTTTAAGTAATTCAATAGCTTTTTCTCTACCTAAAGTGTTGTACTCTGTACAAACCTCAGTAGTAATTGTAAATCCCGGAGGTACCGGAACACCAATTAAGTTCATTTCAGCCAGGTTGGCTCCTTTTCCGCCAAGAAGGTTTTTCATTTCTGTTTTACCTTCAGCTTGTCCGTTTCCAAATGTGTAAACGCGTTTTTTCTCCATAATTGAAAAAATTTAAAAT
>JAOZNO010000113.1:1230-8898 GCA_029933755.1 Bacteroidales bacterium
TCCGTTTCCAAATGTGTAAACGCGTTTTTTCTCCATAATTGAAAAAATTTAAAATCTGTTAAAATGAAAGAACTGTAAAGTTCTTAGTTTATAAGTAGTTGCGTATTCAGAGTTTCTTGATAAAATCTTATTATTGTATTATTTTTATTTTTAGAACTGATTAATAGATAAGCGGGAGTTGGCAGTTGGCAGTAGGCAATATCTTTGCAAAGACTACCGACTGAATACTGAGGACTGTTCGCTCTCAAAACTGGAAAAAAACAAAAATATACAAAAATTTGACTTTACATATAGTCTCTAGCTATGCCATATTTCGGCAAACAAATGTAGATTAAAAATTTCGAATTAAATAAATTTTTTTTATGCTTTGTAATTCATTGTAGTACTGAATGTTGTAGTCTACATGGGTATTTTTCAATGAAATACACTATTTTTAATAAAATTAAATTCATTAATTATTTGTTGGTTATAGATATAAGTTTTATTTTTGCGAACATTTTTTAAACTAAATAAATATTAATTATGCCTGCAAAGATCAGATTATCAAGACACGGACGTAAACGTTCAGCGTTTTACCACATTATTGTTGCTGATAGCCGGGCGCCACGGGATGGCAGATACATCGAGAGGATCGGGTCGTATAACCCGAATACCAATCCTGCCACTATCGATTTAGATTTTGATAGTGCGTTAACATGGTTGCAAAAAGGAGCGCAACCTACCGATACTGCAAGATCCATCCTTTCTTACGAAGGCGTCATGTATATGAATCACCTAATGAAAGGTGTAGCTAAAGGTGCATTAACTGAAGAACAAGCAAAAGCGAAATTTGAAACTTGGAAAACTGAAAAAACTTCAAAAATTCAAGCTAAAGTTGATAGTTTAGCAAATGCAAAAAGCTCAGACAAGAAAAGCCGATTAGATGCTGAAACTAAAGTTAATGAAACTAGAGCAGAAGCAATTGCAAAAAGAAGATCGGACTTAATTGCTGAAGAAGAGGCTGCTAATAAGGTTGAAGAACCAGTAGCAGAAACTACGAAAGAAGTTGCTGAGGTAAAAGAGGAAGTTGTTGCGGAAGTTAAGGAAGAAGTAGCCGAGGTAAAAGAAGAAAAAACTGAAGTTAAAGAGGAGAAGAAAGAAGTGGTAAAAGAAGAACCTAAGGCTGAAGTTAAAGAGGAAAAGAAAGAAGCGGTAAAAGAAGAATCTAAGGCTGAAGCTAAAAAGGAAAAGAAAGAAGAGGTAAAAGAAGAGGAAAAAAAAGAAACTAAAGAATAATATTGAGCTTAACTTAAGTACTTAAATATGAAGTTAGATTTTATAAAAATAGCTTCAATTATTAAAACCCATGGTTATAAGGGTGATTTAGTACTTAAAATAGACAGCAATATTTCATTTAGTCAATTTAATAAATGCTTAAAAGAAGGGAATGCGATTTTCATCTCCAAAGATGGAATTCCAGTTCCCTTTTTTATTTCAGCAGGTAGTCTTGATGTTATTAATGAAGATATAATTCAATTAAAACTTGATGAAGTAAATGAATTGGAAAGAGCTAAACATTTTATCAATAATAATGTTTTTTTAACTGTTGATTGTATTGAAAAAGAGTCAGATAGTAATTATTCTCCATTGAACTGGATTGATTTTAAAGTGCTGGATAAAAACCATGGGTTTATTGGTTCTGTTATTAATTTCAATGAAGATATTCCTAAAAACCCCTTATTAATTATTCAAAATAAAGGTAAAGAGTTAATGATACCAGTAAATGGCGATTTAATTACATCAATTGATGTTGAAAAAAAAGAAATCCACACCTATTTACCTGATGGATATTTGGATTTGTATCTATAATCGTTCACCCCTCCAAAAAAATACTAAGTGCCCGCTAAGAAAATAAGCCTTATATTCAAATGGGTTCTTTTGTCCTTTTAATTGTAAATTTTATTCCTGAACAAGTACTAAGGGGTTGCTACTAAGTGAATTGACGCTTTTAACTCGTTCTTTTGCCCTTTAACTTCCTTGAAAAATGCTTTAAATAGCTTGCTATTTGCTGTTTTTCAAGTTGCTAAAGAACAAAATAATTGCGCCAAAAACAGTCAGTTTATTTCATCACAACTCCTAAGCTGAATTTCTACTAGCATTAATATTACCATATAATGATCGCCTTACAATTTTTTCGTAAGTAGTTTTATAGCTTGAGTTTTGTTCAATTTTTTGCAATGCATATTGTTGAATAACTTGTAATGGTAATACAATTTTTTCTCTAACTTCAATTGAACTTCTGGTAACAGGTTCTTCTTCCATCAGAATTTTGTAGTCAGAAATAAGTAATACCATCTCTTTTGATAATTCGTATTCTTTTAATAAAATATTCCAGAAATCTTTATATTCCTTATCTTTTGCAATATAACTTGTTAATGCAAAATTTGATTTAGATAAGGACATCATACTATTAAGTATTAATGTTTTAAAGAAAGGGACTTTTTTGAATAATTCTTTTAATTCGTTTAGTTTTCCTTCGTTAATTAATGTTTGTATCGCTGTTCCTATACCAAAATAGCCCGGTACATTTTGGCTTAACTGGCTCCATGAACCAACAAAAGAAATTGCCCTTAAATCTTTTAATTCCAGTTTTTTCTTATTTCCTCTTTTGGTAGGTCTGCTACCAATATTTGCCTGACCATAATATTTAAGTGTACTCTTATTCTCGAGATACGGTATAAACATTGGGTGTTTTTTGAGTGAATCGTATTTGTCGAAACTTATATTGGCTAAATTCTCAATCATTTGTCTCGATTCTATTGAAATTGAATTCTCCTCTTTAAATACACTATTTGATAAACCTGCAGTAAGTAATTGCTCAAAATTGTAGGCAAATTGTTCTTTCGTTCCATACTTGCTGGTTATTGTTTGACCTTGAATTGTGAGTTGTATTTCATGATTGGCAATTTCCTGACTTTGTGAAGCATAAAACTGGTGTGATTTACCACCACCACGTGCTGGTGGGCCACCCCGGCCATCAAAAAACAGGGCTTTAATATCGTATTGGTCACAAACTGCTGATAAATTTTCTTTTGTTTCAAATATTGACCAATTAGCCCTTAAATATCCACCATCTTTAGTGCCATCAGAAAAACCAAGCATCATGGTTTGTTTATTCATTCGCTTATTTACATGTGATCTGTATTCCGGAATATCAAAAAGACTTTGCATGATTTTTCCTGAGTTTCTCATGCCTTCCATTGATTCAAAAAGAGGGATAATGTCATATGTTAGCTCGGTTTTCTCCCATCCACACCATCTGAAAAGTGCATATACAAATAAAATAGAGTAAATATCTTCAGAATTACTAATAATATACCGATTACTACCTTCTTCCCCATTTTTTTCTTGTATGCTTTTAAGTAGGGAGATGGTTTTTATTGTATCCTTAATAATATCTTCATCAAACTCATCAGGCTTAAGTTTTAGTTCTTTTTCAAGAAGTATGGATATTAATTCTTCTTTTTTTAGCTCATCCAGATTGTTTGTGATGAGGTTTTCCTGCTTTAGAACTGCTTCTATTGTTAGTTTATGTACACTGTGATCCTGCCTAATATCAAGAACTGCAAAATGATTTTTAAAAATATTCACTTTATCTATAAAACAGTCTAAGTCTTCTAAATATAGACTATTGTACTTATTTATTATGGTTTCTTTTACTTCATTCAGCTGGTTTAATATATGTTTATAATCAACAATTTTAGTTGAATCAAATAATGTCGGGTAAATACTTTCTCTTAACTCAGTAATGATTCCATTTACTTCCCGAAAGGTCATTTTCTGCTCTAAATCTTTAATGTCATAATAATAACATTTCATTAAACTCATGCGAAGCTCATCAGCAACAGCCATCGTTATATCTGAAGTTACAAAAGGATTTCCATCCCGATCGCCTCCAGGCCAAAAACCAAGTTTGATGATGTCTGTATTGTCAAATTGGTTAATTCCAATACTTTGTTTTATATAATTGTATAAATCACCAACTGCATCGTAATAAACATTTCTAAGAAAATATATGATGTTTTTTGCCTCGTCAAGTGGTGTTGGCTTTTGTGAATTAATAAAGGATGTCATGCCTAGTTGCTGTAAGCTAAGATCAATGTTGCTTATATCATTTTCCGTAATATATAATCTTAATTTATCCATGATATCTAATATGGATGGTGGATAAAACTGTGTTGGATGTGCTGTAAATACAACCCGTGCACTAAAAGTTGACAGTTTTTCTGTAATATTATCCTCCGTTTTTCTATTTTTCGTTAAATGGATAAAATCTGATAAGGATAAACGATTCCCATCCCTTTGTATATCTGAAAAAGCAGCATCTTCTACGCTATCAAAAAGTACAATTTGGCGTTCTACGTACTGAATAGTTCGTAGCATGAAATCAATTTTATGTTCCTCAGACTCGCGTGATGTATGCTTTGTGAAAAAAAGCTCAATAATTTCCTCAGGGTCTTTACCTGCATCTAGTCCTTTTTTACAAACACGGTGTAATAATGGAATAAGCATACCAATATTACTTACCTTTCTGAAAGGAAGGTTTAGAAATAAACTGTTGTAAACATTAAACTTGTTTTTTACCTGTTTTTCGAATTCTTTTACGTTTGTATTTTTATTCATGTGTTTTGATTTGCGTATTAAAAATTAGTTCACTCCTATAAGTTTGCTTTCCTGTTGTAAGGTTTAAACCTTCAAAATGAAAGCTTTGCTTATTAATCTTATTTTTAGAAATTTGAATTTTTTCATTTGGTTTAACTTCTATCAAATAATTAATAGATAAACTTTTGGGGTAGTTCTTAGGGTGAAAATCAACAGAAAAAGCATCCATTATCCAGTCAATATACCTTGTGGATGTTACATGTTGATTTAAATCTAAATCAAAAAAACTTGTATTGATTTCATTTGTTTCACCATCTTTCATTAAAGAAAGCTTAGAAGGAAGCTCTTCAATTGCATTTTTGTGTTTTAAAGAGTGAAAAATGTCTGTAATAATTCCGCCAATAATCTTTGGTCTTTTCCTGATTAAATCAATGGCTAACCATGCAGATGTTCCTCTTGCGACAATGTTCTTTTTTTTATCCCGAACAATAAAATCCCTGATATATAATAAGCCTTCAACAGTCTTAGGCCATGTTTCAACTTCAATCTCATCATACCATTTAAGTTGTTTTTCTATTTTGATGGTCAACCTGTGTAACACCCAAAAGAGTTTTTCTTCTCTAAGGTATTTTAAACCAAAACCTAGTTTGTCAGCTGAACTGATTGCAGATTGAATTAAAAAGTTAGCAAGTACACTTAACTTTAGCCTGCCGAACATATCCGTGTCTGCTGATGTAACAATAAATTTTTTCTTTAATGTTAATTGGTTTTCTAAAGGATTATTGTCATCAATCATGGTTGTTTGATATTTATTTCATTATTGCATATAAATATTTTGTAATTCTTTAATCGGTAACAGATATTTACTTTCAATATTATTTTCAATAAATTTATTGTTGTCTAATTTTAGTTTCCCTTTTACTAATTCCTTGTTGTTTTGTCTAATTTCAAAATTAGCACCCAAAGCATTTGTTTTTTTATCGATCTCACCAAAAAAAGCTTCACTTAATTTATGGTATGGAATTCCAAATTTATGGTGAAAGGCGATATGTTTATCCACAATTAAAAAAAAGGATAAATCATTTTCAGTAATTACAAATATAGCCTCAGGATATTTCTTAATTTTATTTACATAAATTTTGTAAATTATAAAAGTTGGTAAAGCAAGGATTGCAAAAAACAAAATAATTATAAAAAATAAACTCACGGGATGCATGTGATTCATTAAATCTGCAAGTATAAATGATAACATCGCCAAAAGTATGATTGTTAAAGGCAATGAGATTACAAACATTAATAATATCGAAAAAAATCCCGGGGATAAGGATTTATTTGCGAATTTCATTTTTAAACCTTTAGGATTTATTGGTATAACACCAATAATCTTTTCATCTTTTAATTTTTCAATCGCTATACTTTCCATAAGATAATCTCCTGTTTCGTTAAAAAATCAATTTAAGACAAGCTCTAAAAATCCAAACTTCTACCTTATATGATTTTCTCAAAACACTCACTTACAACAGCAAACTCGAGCTTTGAAAAAATCGAAAGCCTTGATCTTTGAATTTTTAGAAGCCACCTTAAATATTACAAAAATAACTTTATATTGGGTAAAAGCTAAATATAAAGTTATTTGTGTTTTATGCGTGCGGTAGTTATTATTTTATCACCTCAAGTTCTTTTCCCACTTTAATAAATGCTGCAATAGCTTTATCTAAATGTTCTTGTGTGTGAGCTGCTGAAAGCTGAATTCTTATCCTTGCCTGACCTTTTGCCACTACAGGATAGTAGAATCCAATTACATAAATACCTTCATCTAGTAATTTTGCTGCAAAGTTCTGTGATAATTTGGCATCATAAAGCATTAAAGCAATAATTGCAGATTTAGAAGGTTTTAAATCGAAACCGGCTTCGCTCATTTTTTCATTAAAATAAGCAGCATTGTTCATTAATTTATCCCTAAGCTCTGTATTGTCTGATAATAAATCAAACACTTTATTTGCAGCACCAATAATTGCTGGTGATAGCGAATTAGAAAATAAATATGGACGAGAACGCTGTCGGAGCATGTCAATAATTTCTTTTTTACCGGTAGTAAAACCACCCAATGCACCACCAAGTGCTTTTCCTAATGTGCTGGTAATAATATCCACACGATCCATAACATTGTGGTACTCATGTGTTCCTCGTCCAGTTTTACCAATAAAACCTGAAGCATGGCTGTCATCAACCATTACAATTGCCTCATATTTATCTGCTAAATCACAAATTTCATTCAGGCGGGCAATATCACCATCCATTGAAAATACACCATCGGTAACCACAATTCTATGTCTTTGTGCTTGCGAAAGTTTTAGCTGTTCTTCCAAATCATTCATGTCTGAATGTTTGTAACGATATCTTGCAGCTTTACTTAAACGAACACCGTCAATAATAGAGGCATGGTTTAATTCATCTGAAATAATTGCATCTTCCTTAGTGAATATTGGTTCAAAAATACCTCCATTTGCATCAAAAGCGGCAGCATATAAAATGGTATCTTCCATACCAAAAAAATCAGCAATTTTTTGTTCCAGCTCTTTATGAATGTCCTGTGTGCCACAAATAAAACGTACTGATGACATGCCGTAACCATGCGTGTCTAATGCTTTTTGCGATGCTTCTATTACCTTTGGGTGAGAAGATAAACCCAAATAGTTGTTGGCACAAAAGTTTAAAACGCTTTGGCCTGTATTTAGTTTAATTTCAGCACCTTGTGGAGAAGTAATAATTCGCTCTTTTTTGTAAATTCCGTTGTCTTTTATTTCCTGAAGTTCTTTTGCAAGATGATCTTTTATTTTCCCGTACATTTTATTGTTTTTTTACAACTACAAAATTAAACTTTATTTATCACAATACCTTCAGAAGAACTGTAGATAAGTATTTTTTCTGAAACTTGATAACCCATTTCTTTTAGAGCAAACGCATAACTTTCTAATTGATGCTCATGTTTTTCAAGGGGGCTTCCAGTTTTATAATCAATAATGC
>JAOZNO010000886.1 GCA_029933755.1 Bacteroidales bacterium
AAAAAACGACTTGTCCCGATTTTTCGGGGTAAAAAAGCAAAAAAACTTGACTCTATGGACGGACTCTAATTAATGCTAGGCTATTTTAAATCCAATTATTAATATATCATCAACTTGCGATAACTCTCCTTGCCAATTATTTAGGGTGTCTTCTAGTACTTTTTTTTGCTCTACACCTGTTAATGTACTAATTTCTTTTAATAAATGTTTGAAGTTTTTACTTAAAAATTTTCTGCCATTTTTGCCACCAAATTGATCTGCATACCCATCTGAATATAAATATATTGTATCCTCACTTTTAAGTTGAATACTATGGGTTTCAAAACTGTTTTCCATTTTCGGATATATTCCTACAGGCATTCTATCTCCTTTTACCTCAATTAGTTTTTTGTCTCTAATGCAAATCATTGGGTTAAAAGCTCCGGCAAACTGCATTTTTTTTGTACTTTTTTCTATAATGCTTAATGCCATATCCATACCATCGCTGGTTGTATTAAAAATACTTTTTTGACCAAGTGCATGAATCACTTTTTTTCTTAACTCTTCTAATATTTCTCCTGCATCTTGAATACCGTCCTCTACAACTATCTCATTTAGAAAAGTAATACCAATCATACTCATAAATGCTCCAGGAACTCCATGTCCTGTACAATCGACGGCTGTAATAACCACACATTCTTCAAACTCGTGATACCAATAAAAATCACCACTTACAATGTCACGTGGCATAAAAAGTATAAAATGTTCATCAATAATGTTTTTGCTTATCAACTTTTTGGGCAAAGTTGCAAATTGTATCCTTTTAGCATATTGTATGCTATCTGTAATTTCTTTATTTTGATGTGCAATTTCCTGATGTTGTTTTACTGCAATGTTTTTTTGTTTTTCCAGTTCAATATTTTTATTTCCAATTTCAGTTTTTTGTACATTAATTTCCTCTATAGCATCTTTTAATTCACCGTTTTGTACTTCAATTTTGCTTTCATATTTATAAACAATACTATTGGTTGTGAAATATGTGAAAAAACCAACCACAACGGTAATAATAAATCCAATAAGTAGCAGGGGTTTAACATATTCCGCAGCTCTTTTTTCAATAATATCCTTATTTTGATGAACAAATAACCTGACTTCATCGTTTAAGGGTAAGGATGAAACTAAATCTGTTCTACCTTCTTTTTTAAAATTGGCAAGACCGTAAAAAACCTGATCTGATTTTAATTCTGCCGGTTTTAATTTATCTGCTTCTCCATAGGCTTGTAAAATTGGTGGAAAAGGCATTGTCATACCAGGTTTTAAACCCGGACCAGCTACAAGATTACCTGATTTATCCACAGCACAAATAAAACCGCCATTTGGTAACTTTATTGAATCACAAAGGTGCTGCAAGGTCTGATCTGTTTCAAAATCAGCTTTTGAAAGGTAGGAATTTTGCATTAGGCGAATAATTTGCTCACCTATGACTTTATTATCATTTTTAACTTGTTCAACAATTTCATCCTGTATATATTTCTTTGAAAGAAAAGCAAAACCCCAAAAGGCAAACTGAAAAATAATCACTAGGCTGAAAGTCAATAGTATTTGAAACCGTTGTCTCATATTTATGTTTTAGTAACTGGTAATTATAATAAGATGAGAATATTAGTTGTTAAATAACAAATTTCATACCTTATAAATTTGCATTTAGCTAAAATTAATTTGTTTAGGTACAAACTGGCTTGCATCACCACCATGTCTTAAAATTTCACGTACAATGGTAGAGCTAATTGGTGAATGTTCCGGGAATGTTAATAGAAAAATAGTTTCAATACCATGTACCAACATTCTGTTCATTTGGGCAATGGCTCTCTCGTATTCAAAATCAGCTGCTGTTCGCAAACCTCTTAAAATATAGTTTGCCTTTTTTCTTTCACAATAGTTTACAGTAAGACCTTCGTATGTGTCAACAGTTATTTTTGGTTCATTTGCAAAAATATCTTCAATCCAGGCTTTTCTTTTTTCAAGTGGGAAATAACCTTGCTTGGCCGAATTAAACCCAATTGAAATAATTAATTCATCAAATAAAGGCAGGCTTCTACGTACAATCGATTCATGTCCAATAGTAAAAGGATCAAAAGAGCCGGGGAATATTCCAATTTTTTTCATTGTATTGTAATTTAGCGGATAACTTCTATAATATTATGATAAAAGTAAATAATTCTTTTAATAACCGAAAATCAAGTACAGAACTCTAATAAAAATTGAAAATTAAAACTATATTTGAATTTATAGAATTAG
>JAOZNO010000887.1 GCA_029933755.1 Bacteroidales bacterium
ATAACTGCATTACAGATAATTAGCCTTAGGCTTGTCAGGTGCGAAACATTAGTAAAGTAGATATGAGAAATGATTATAAAGATTGGGATTATGGAATTTCTATGAGTTTTGGTATTAGTGCCCTCAGAATATTTCTCTTAGAATTTAATTATCATCTTGGTCTTGCAGAAATATCAAATAATATGGATATTAAAAATAATTCCTGGGGAATAAGCCTTGTGGTAAACATGTTTCACATTATAAAAGACAAGGACAAATTAAAAATAGATTCTTTTTGGTTTAAAGAAAACAGAACACCTGAATAATTTTAACTGGCTAATTGACTAATAAATATAAGATAACATTTTTTACAAATTAATTCTCAGAATCAATATAATCATTTTGGTTACTGAGCGAAGTCGAAGTAAACAATAACTAAAATAACTGACATGATACACAAAAACAATAACCCGGTATTAATTCTAAGTATTTTCTTATTCAGCATATTTATATCATGCTCAGAATCTGGCAATAACGAGAAAGAAAAATCGAATTTGGATTCTACAAAAATTGAGATTACAGAAAACATTAAAGAAAGTAATGATATTGATAAAAATGAAAAATCAATTATCGAGTTATTAAGATCATTAAATGAAGAGGAGTATGGTGGAGTTTCACACTTAACAGATGAGGATTTTAAGATAATAGATAATGATAAGAGATTTATAGAATACAGTATAGAAGAGGGGAATGAATATCAAATACGAACCTTTAAACAGATAGCTTCGGGTGAAAGAAACATTTTCGCGAAAGCATCTTACCAAAAATATAATTCAGGCAATTCGGGATTTTTTAGTATGGGTAGTTTTTATTTGATTGAGTATAAAGATGAAAAATGGATTAATTTAAGCGAGAACTTGCCAAAAAAATGGAAGAATATGGATTTTGCTTATTTTCTGGATATTGATAAGCCGGAAATTTATATGAATAGAATTGAAATCAACAAAGAAACAGGTGAAGAATTAAAACGTGAGTTAATTGAAACAGCAGCCTGGGAAGATGGAGAGTTTATAGTAAAAAGCTCATCGGAAACAACAGCCAATCAAAATTACAAAGTAATTGTAGCCTATGCGGTTGGTGAAGTTTCAGAGGACTGGAACTATTTTTATGATGATATTATGCAGTACTTTAAAAATAAAGGGGTATATGTTGTTTTTAGCGACCAAAAGAAAGTCGCAGTAGATAATGCAGATTTATCTGTTGAAATTGATTTGACAGATATTTTAGCAAAAAACGACAATAAAACAGCCTGTTACTTATTTATAGAAAAGGGCAGGGAAGCAAAATGTGTTGATTATGATATGTCGGATGAAACCATAAAAAAAGCAAAAGAATATTTTGATCTTAAATAAACACATGAAATTACTTAAAAACATATTTTTACTTATGGCTACATCTATTTTCCTTCAAGGCTGTTTTACTTCTTCACTTCATAAAAAAATTGAAAAAAACTATCAGCCCAAAAAGGAATTTGCAGGATCTTTAGGGATAGAAAGTAAAAGCTTAATTGCAAAGGGACACAATACAAATATATTTAAAGGAAAGTATTTGGGGGAAGAACTCAAAAATACTAAAACTTATGGTCATTTACAGTTTGAAGGTATGCTTAAAGGCGGTAACAGGGTGCTTGATATTCATTTTGATCTTGACACCAATTCATTTCCTGAATTTTACGAACTAAAGAAAATGGGAAAAGGGCTTGATGCATATTTGTTTTTATCAGAGTCTGGGTTTAATGGGGCAATGAACAGACAATACTTTGGTAAACCTGTTGAGAAAATTGCAAACCCTGAATTATTGTATGATCATGCAAATTTAGATAAAACACAAATTCCTGATACCTGTGTAATTATGGGCTTATATTACTCTTACGATCCTGTAAATGTAATGACATCAAAGGCAATAGTTAATATTTATACAAAAAAGCCAGATAATCAGTATTCCGTTAAGCAAATGAAAGCTGAGAATATTGAAAAAACCGGTAATTTTTTTCATTTAAATTATATTGCCCGTAACAAAACTAAAAAAGTATTAAATAAAATGTTGTACGTATTAACTGTTCCGATAGATATAGTAACTTCACCAATTCAACTTTTAGCTTATGTAATTATTTCTAAAATATATTAATCCGGCTTAGTTTTAAGACTATGGATGATAAAACAACGACAGTTTAAAGCAGGCAATAACCAAATAAACAGATAACCAAATAACCAATGATTTTATGACAGCACAGCGAA
>JAOZNO010000114.1 GCA_029933755.1 Bacteroidales bacterium
CTAATAAATTTATGAACCTTTAGCTCATGCGTAGCATAATTAATCAGGCTAAACGTTTCAGGCGACATTACAATAAACCAGGTTTCTGAAAAAAGATAAACAATGTGCATCTTGAATCAGTAAAAGGGAAAGTCCATCATGGAGATTATACCTTACTTGATATTTCCAATATTCAAAAGAAGTATCTAATTACTTAAATAACATGAGCTGTACTGACAATACAAATATCACATTTATTCTAAACTACAGCCCCGAAACCTCATACATGACTTGACACTAGAGGATTGACTCTTTTAGTGAATTCATAATTTCTGTAAGTTCTCAATCAGCATTTTTAAAGCTTACCGTTTGTATCTCATTTAAAATAAACCGCTTTTTATATTCAGCAGGTGGAATCCCTTTTACTTTTTTAAATACTTTTGAAAAATGAAAACGGTCAGAAAATCCGCAAAGTTCAGAAATTTCATCAATAGTTAATGTGGAATGGTCTAAAAGGCTGCAGGATTTATCAATTCGTACTTTACGGATATATTCTTGTGGGCTGTTTTTTAAATGATCTTTAAAAAATCGGGTAAATGAATTGACAGACATATTTATTTCTTTTGCAAGGTACGAATTTGGGAGCCTTTGGTCTAATCGGAAATGAATATAGTCCAGTACCTGAATAATACGTGGTTCCATTTTCTGAGGAATCAGGTTTTGAGTCGGTATCTGATTTACTGTTAATAAAATAAGCTGATAAACATCCAGGCTCGAATGAACATCAAACTCTATGCTGCCTACCAATAGTTTGTTAAGAATTTTATTGATGAGCCTCTTTTGCTCAGGCAATATGTTGAAATCATAAATTTCCTGACTGGCATTGTCCAGTTGATTACCCAAATTAAAATGAACAAATAAATGAAGTATTTTTCCTTGTTGGATGCATAAGTTCTCTTCATCTTTATCTTTCACCCTATTTCCAACCAGATTATACCTATTATGTCCAATTTTTGTGCTATTGCAATCAAGGTCTGTTGAAAATAATGTATTTGGAGGGATCAGGATCAGTTTTTCTGGCGAAAGATCAAATCTTTTGTGCTTATATATATATGCACCTTCATTTTTATTCCAATATAAGCGCCAATATGGAAAAGACATTTTGTTGCTTTTCCACTTTTCAAGCCACCAATACCTACAACATATAACACTAGTAGTTAAAGGTTCAAACCTTTGCAACCGGCTTGAAGGATCTCCTGATTTTGGAACTTGCCTAAATGTGATCATATCAAACGTGATGTTTCATTTGTACACAAAAATAGCAAGTTTAAACATTTATTGTATCAAAAGGATAAGGTATTTTTGTATAATCTTAAATTTAGTGTATATGAATATATTCCGTTGTTTAGCTATCGACATGGGTGCCAGCTCAATACGAGTATTATTAGGTGAGGTTTCTGATAAGCATATTAGCTATAAAGAAATATATCGTTTTAAAAATGAGATTATAACCGATAACGGATTTGATAAATGGGATATTGAAGCTATTTATTCAAGATTAGTGGAGGGAATAAACACGGCAATAAAGGACTATCCTGATATTGCAAGCCTGGGTGTAGATAGCTGGGGCGTAGATTACGTGTTAATCGACCAGCAAGGTGAGCTGATTGAAATGCCTTATGCTTATCGTGACTCCCGGACGGAAGGCATGACGGATAAATGGAAAAAACAAATGAGTGATGAAGAAACCTTTCAAAGGACAGGAATCAATTTTTATATATTTAATACCCTTTTTCAGCTTCTCTCATCACAAAATAGTCCCGAAATTAAAAAAGCAGACTCATTACTTTTTATACCAGCCTACATTTATTATCGCTTAAGCGGAAAAAAGTTTAATGAGGTAACTATATCTTCTACGTCACAATTACTTGAGCTTAGTTCTACCGATTTTGATAAAGAAATTCTCAAGAAATTGGATATTAAGCCTTCTATTTTTGGGAAAACAATAAAACCGGGTAATATAATAGGAGTGGTTAATGAAACTAAATTAGCGGAAAATCAGATTCAGGCCGTATCAGTATGTTGTCATGATACAGCATCGGCTGTTGCAGCAATACCGACAGCTAGTAATGAATTTTTATTTATCTCTACCGGTACCTGGTGCATATTGGGTATTGAATCGGAAAAACCTATACTTTCAAAAGAAGCTATGGAATTGGGGTTTACCAACGAAAGAGGCTATGGAAACACCTACAGGATACTTAAAAATATTGTAGGATTGTGGCTTGTACAGGGAATTCAAAAAGCGATGCCCGGGAAAAAAGATTTTTCGGAACTGGAAAAAATAGTTTCTGAAGCAGAACCTACAAATCATATAGTTGACCCAGAGGATACATTATTTTATAATCCGGAAAACATGCTGGAAGCTTTTGACAGCTACTTTGAGAAAACAGGTCAGTCAAAGCCCAAATCTATTGGTCAATATATTAGATGCGCATACAACAGCTTAAGCCTCGCTTTTGTCTATTATATACATAAAATAGAGAGCCTGGCCAACCATTCATACAAAACAATACATGTTATTGGAGGAGGCAGCCAATCGGTCTATTTATGTCAGAGTATAGCTAATTATACTCTTAAGCAGGTTTTGTCGGGTCCTGTAGAATGTGCAACAATTGGAAATATTATGGTACAGGCCATTGCCTTGGATAAAATAAAGGATATAGAGGAAGGAAGACGTATCATCAAAAATTCTTTCCCGCAAAAGGCTTTTAAGTCGCAAATCAATAAAAATGAAAGCAAAGAAATGTATCAAAAATTTATAAAACTAAAAAATCAACAATATGTCAGAGAATAATAGGTTTATCGGTTCATTGCCTAAAATTGGTATCCGCCCTACTATTGATGGGAGAAGAAATGGTGTAAGGGAATCGTTGGAAGAGCAAACTATGAAGCTTGCCAAAACAGCTGCAACATTTTTAGTGGAAAATTTGCGTCATCCTAATGGAAGTATAGTAGAATGTGTAATTGCGGATACCACCATTGGAGGTGTTACAGAAGCAGCTGCTGCGGCAGAAAAATTCAGGCGTGAGGGTGTTGGTGTATCATTAACGGTCACACCTTGTTGGTGTTATGGTAGCGAAACTATTGATATGGACACACAGATGCCCAAAGCCATTTGGGGGTTTAACGGAACGGAACGTCCGGGTGCTGTTTATTTAGCAGCAGCACTGGCCGGGCATAATCAAAAAGGACTGCCGGCTTTTGGTATATATGGTAAAGATGTACAGGATGCAGGCGATAATACAATTCCGGATGATGTACAAGAAAAACTTTTGCGATTTACCCGTGCAGGCTTGGCAATAGCTACCATGAAAGGGAAATCATACCTTTCAATGGGTGCTGTTTCCATGGGAATTGCCGGTTCTATTGTTGACACCAACTTTTTTGAAGAATTTTTGGGTATGCGTACTGAGTTTGTGGATATGACCGAATTTACCCGAAGGATTAATGAAAACATATATGACCCCGAGGAATTTGAGAAAGCACTAGGCTGGACAAAAACGAATTGCAAAGAAGGTAAAGATTACAACCCAATTGAAAATCAGAAAAATAAGGAACAGAAAGATGAAGAATGGGCTTTTATTGTGAAAATGGCATTAATAGCCCGTGATTTAATGGTAGGCAATCAAAAACTGACTAAATTAGGCTTTGGTGAAGAAGCACAAGGACATAATGCAATTGCTGCTGGATTCCAGGGACAAAGACAGTGGACTGACCATTTTCCAAATGGTGATTTTATGGAGGCTATGCTTTGTTCTTCATTTGACTGGGATGGTATTCGTCAACCTTATATGTTAGCTACTGAAAATGATAGCCTAAATGCAGTTTCTATGCTTTTTGGTCATTTACTGACCGGTGCTGCACAAGTATTTTCAGATGTAAGAACCTATTGGAGTCCTGAAGCTGTAAAACGCGTTACAAGACATAATTTAACAGGTAAAGCGGAACATGGTATTATTCATTTGATTAATTCAGGTTCATCGGCACTTGATGGCTCGGGCGAACAAAGCTTTAATGGTACACCAGCCATGAAACCCTGGTGGGAAATTACCGAACACGAAGCACAAAAATGTGTTGATGCAACCTCTTGGGGGGCGGCCATAAATGAATATTTCCGTGGCGGTGGATTTTCGTCAACTTTCAAAACTAAAGGTGGCATGCCTGTAACCCTTTCGCGTGTTAATATAGTTAAAGGTTTAGGCCCAGTATTACAAATTGCCGAAGGCTATACAGTTGAATTACCAGAAGATGTACACCAGGTATTGGATGAACGTACCAATCCAAGCTGGCCTACAACCTGGTTTGCACCAAATTTAACCGGTGAAGCTAATTTTAAAAATGTTTATTCGGTAATGGCCAATTGGGGTGCCAACCATGGAGCATTTACTTACGGCCATATTGGAGCAGATTTGATTACATTGGCATCTATGCTACGCATTCCGGTTAATATGCATAATGTAAACCCAGGTAAAATATACAGACCGAGTGCATGGTCAGCCTTTGGAATGGAACCCGAAGGGTCTGACTACAGAGCCTGCGAAACTTATGGCCCTTTGTACAAATAATTTTCTATTGTTACCTCAAAGGTTTTTATACCTTTAATACCGTATTTAAATAACAACTGTTCATAAATGAGCATAGCCCCAAAAGCCGCGGCTGTTAAGCTGTTTTTTAGTTTTTAGACTGGACTTTCATAAATATAAAACAAAAGAATATGTTAAAAGGAATATCACCAATTATCAGCCCTGATTTGCTTAGTATTATAGCAAGAATGGGGCATGGAGATGAAATTATACTTGCCGATGCCCATTTTCCGGGCGAAACATTTAATAAAAATGTACTTAGGGCTGATGGGATTAAGATACCCGAATTATTGGCAGCTATTTTACCTCTATTTGAGCTTGACAGCTATGTTGATTCACCTTTAATTATGATGGCAGCTGTTGAAGGTGATACACTCGACCCTATGGTTGAAGAATCTTATCTTAAAAGTATTCATAAAAGCAATCCAAATGTTGCAGATATTCAGCGTATTAATCGGTTTGCCTTTTATGAAAGGGCGAAAAATGCTTTTGCTGTGCTTATGACCGGCGAAACCGCTAAATATGGAAATATCTTGCTAAAAAAAGGTGTGACGCCTTGTTAAATTATTATAATTATGACTATTTATAAAGAATTAAATTCAGGTGATAAAATTCCTGTAATCGGACTTGGAACATTTGGCTCAGATACTTATTCAAATGATGAAGTTGCCCAGGCGGTTAAGTTTGCAATAAAAAATAGTTACAGGCATATTGATTGTGCATCGGTTTATGGAAATGAAAAAGAAATTGGCCGGGTTATTTATGAATTAATTTCAGAAGGTACAGTAAAAAGAGAGGAGCTTTGGATCACCTCAAAAGTATGGAATGATATGCATGGTGAAGGCGATCTTATTGCCTCATGCAAACAAACTTTAAGTGACCTGCAATTGGATTATCTCAATTTGTACCTGGTACACTGGCCATTTCCAAACTACCATGCCCCGGGATGTGATGTAAGCAGCAGAAACCCTGATTCAAAACCTTACAATCATGAAAATTACATGGTGGCATGGCAGCAGATGGAACAATTAGTAGAAATGGGGCTTGTGCGTAATATTGGCTCTTCTAATATGACCATTCCTAAAATGAAATTTCTATTGCGGGATGCAAAAATAAAACCGGCAGTAAACGAAATGGAGATACATCCCCATTTTCAGCAAACTGAATTGTATCAGTTTATGCTTGAAAACAATGTGCAACCAATTGGTTATTCGCCAATTGGTTCACCAGGTCGTCCAGAAAGGGACAAAACAACAGACGACACAGTTGATATTGAGGATCCCGTAATTGTAGAAATTGCTAAAAGACTAAATGTCCATCCGGCTGTAGTCTGTATAAAATGGGGTGTACAGCGGGGTCATATAGTCATCCCTTTTTCAGTAAAGCCTAATAAAATTAAAAGCAACCTTGAAGCGGTACTGAATGACCCTATTTTGCCTGAAGAAATGGAGAGAATTACAAAAATAGATAAAAACTGCCGCCTGATTAAAGGCCAGGTATTTCTCTGGGTATCAGCAGAAAGCTGGCAAGACTTGTGGGATTTGAACGGCGAAATAACAACATGAGTAAAAAACTTTTAATCCGTCCAACCATTTCAAGTAGTCAGATGTATAATTATAAACATACTTTAATCACATGGAAAAAATAAAAACAATGAAAGCTGCATTTCTGCCTGGAAACAGTACAGTAGAGATGAAAGATATTGAAATTCCTATTCCCGGACCGGGGCAAGTATTGGTAAAAACAAAATCATCAACTATTTGTGGTAGTGATATCAGGGCAATTTATCGTGAACATTTAGGGAAAGGTCCGGAGGCCTATCAAAATAAAGTTGCTGGGCACGAGCCATGCGGACAAATTGTTAAATGTGGCGAAAACATGAAGCGTTTTAAAGAAGGTGACAGGGTCATTTTATATCATATTTCAGGTTGTGGCGTTTGTAACGATTGCCGTCGTGGTTATATGATTTCATGCACAAGTCCATCGCGCGCAGCCTATGGTTGGCAAAGAGACGGTGGAATGGCACCTTATATAGTTGCTGATGAAAAAGATTGTGTTTTACTACCTGATGAACTTACTTATACTGATGGTGCACAGGTTGCCTGTGGTTTTGGTACTGTTTACGAAGGTTTGGAAAAAATTGGGGTTTCAGGGAATGATGCAGTATTGGTTGTTGGTTTAGGACCTGTTGGTTTAGCTGCTTTGATGCTTGCAAAAGCATTGGGCGCGAATAAACTGGTAGGTGTTGATACTGTCAAGGAACGTTGCGATATTGCATTGAAACTTGGTTTGGCTGATAGTGTATTCGTTTCCGGAGAAAGCACTTTAGAAGATGTAATCAATGAAACATATCAACAGAAAGGTTTTGAAAGAACTGTTGATTGCTCAGGGCATACAGATGGTCGCCAGCTTTGTATCAGGGCAACCCGACAATGGGGTAAAATGGTTATGTTGGGTGAGGGTGGAACCGTTGAGTTTAACCCTAGTCCGGACATTATTCACGATCAAATTACCATTTTTGGATCATGGGTAACAAATATTTGGAGAATGGAAGAATTGGTTGAAAGAATTGTCCGTTGGGAAATCCATCCTGAAAATTTGGTAACACATCGTTTTAGCTTAGATGAAGTAGATAAAGCCTATCAATTAATGGACGAAGGAAAATGCGGTAAAGTAGCCGTTGTTTTTGATGAAGAAATAAAGTAGTTTAGATAGTAATTAGCAGATGGAAGACAGAAGTTCAAAATGAAATAGCTTCGGTCTTCTTGCCATTTCAAGTTTTCTTATTGATTATCAGAAAAAAATATTTAACAATTTAAAGAATTACATAAATTTATTATTGTGGAAAAAACAAAAAAAGTAGTTGTTTCAAAAGAAGTACTAGTCCCGTTTATTTTGATAACCAGTTTGTTTGCTCTTTGGGGCTTTGCAAATGATATAACCAACCCAATGGTTGCTGCTTTTAAAACGGTTATGGAGATGTCAAATGCAAAAGCAGCATTAATACAATTTGCTTTTTATGGTGGTTATGCAACAATGGCCATACCAGCTGCACTATTTGTAAAAAAATTCAGTTATAAAAAAGGTATTTTGTTAGGTCTTACTTTGTATGCAGTTGGAGCATTATTATTCTATCCGGCAGCACGTTTTGAAATGTTTGGCTTCTTTTTGGTTTCCTTGTATATTCTAACTTTTGGATTAGCTTTTTTAGAAACAACTGCTAATCCTTACATCCTTTCAATGGGTGATGAAAAAACAGCCACCAGGCGACTGAACCTTGCCCAGGCTTTTAATCCCATTGGATCCTTATTTGGGATGTTTGTTGCATCAAAATTTATCTTAACCTCTTTGGATTCTGATCTTAGGGACAAAGCCGGAAATTTGATTTTTAGCACATTAGATGCAGCGGAGAAAGCTACTATCCGCACACATGATTTGGCAATTATTCGTGATCCGTATGTGATACTTGGTTTTGTGGTAATATTGATGTTTGTAATCATTGCTTTTGCCAAAATGCCTGTACGTAAAGATGCTGACCATACAATCCGTGCAATGGATTCATTCAAACGACTCATTAAGAATGTTAAATACAGGGAGGGGGTAATTGCCCAGGTATTTTATGTTGCAGCACAAATAATGTCCTGGACTTTTATTATACAATATGCTGATAATTTGGGTATTTCGAAGGCTGCAGCCCAAAATTATAATATTATCGCTATGAGTATTTTTCTGACTTCACGTTTTATCAGTACTTTTTTGATGAAATATGTGAATTCGAAAATATTGCTTACTATTTTCGCTGTTGGTGGGATGTTAACAATGACAGGGACTATCTTTATTCAAGGAATGGGTGGTTTGTATTGTTTAATTGCCACTTCAGCATTTATGTCCTTAATGTTCCCTACAATTTATGGTATTGCTTTGGAAGGATTAAAGGATGATACTACGCTTGGAGCAGCGGGTCTGGTAATGGCGATTGTTGGTGGCGCATTAATGCCGCCTTTACAAGGGTCTATAATTGATTTAGGTACAGTTGCCGGTATGCCGGCGGTTAACTTTTCTTTTATTCTTCCTCTTATTAGTTTTATTATCATAGCAATATTTGGGTATAGGACTTTAAATCATGCCCATAGTTGATTAAGAACAGTTTTGGATGTAACTTGCAAAGTTAACAAGTACAAAGTTATTTGACTAAACCCTCGTAGGTGGGGTGTAATAAATTTAATGTTCTTTAAAAAAATTATCGTTCCATTTCAGTCGT
>JAOZNO010000115.1 GCA_029933755.1 Bacteroidales bacterium
CTACAATGCATATATCTGGCAAGTAATTAGTATACTGGTCATTAGTAATTAATATCTATTTTTAATTACCAATGACTTAATGACTAATTACCTGTAAATTAAAACATAGAAGATAATTATCGGCATCCCAGAATATTTAAACCAGAGCCTTATAATTTAATAACTACCTGTTGCCTACTTGTTTCATTTTTAAGTGTTAAGCACATGCCTAAATTATAAAAAAAAAAGGTTTTAACAAATGACCTGACAGTTTTTCATTTTTGTAAAAAATTGTCCTTTACGGTAAGTGGCATAATATTAGGTCTTTGTGATTTTGCCGAAGTAGGGTAGACTTTGATTTTTGCATTTTTTTATTTGAAACTCTGGAAATATAATAGTCGTTGTAAAAATATATTTTAGTAGATAAATTATAAAAGTTTTCTCGTAGCAATCTTATGAAAATTATGCTTATAGGATAACAATGTCTTAATCTCTTTTAATTTAAAAGTGAATAAAATTATCAATTTATGCAAACGTTTGCGAATTCGTTTGCGACGATTATTTGGACGAATACCAGTTAATTTTTGTTAAAACATACTAATAGTTATTACGTTTGACCTGAAATTATGTTTTTGCGAATAAAATAAACTGTGAGGAAACAAAATTTTAGCCTGAGAGACTTTTAATATTTGTAATAAATTTTTTTAACCTAAATTAGATTTAAAAATGAAAGATTATTATGGTATGCTAAAAAGACTGATGTTATTTTTTGCATTTGCTGCAATTTCGAATATTGCATTCGCGCAGCAAACAGAAATTACCGGTCGTGTAACTGATGCCGAAGATGGTTCACCAATACCAGGTGTTAATATTTCCATTAAAGGTACATCAAATGGAACAATTACTGATTTTGACGGTAATTATAAGATTAGTGCACGTTCTGAAGATTTCCTATTGTTTTCGTACATTGGTTACGATACACAGGAAATAGCTATTGGAAACCAAACAAGTATTTCAGTACAATTAAATGCGGGTGTTGGTTTAGAAGAGATCGTAGTTATTGGTTATGGTAAAATTAAAAAGAGTGATGCTACCGGTGCGGTAACAGCGGTTGACTCTAAAGATTTTAATCAGGGTGCTATTACTACTCCTGCAGAACTACTTATGGGTAAAGCAGCTGGTGTTGTTATTACTACAGCCGGTGGTCAGCCTGGAGCTGGTGCAACTGTTAGGATAAGAGGTGGTTCTTCACTTCGTGCAAATAACGAT
This sequence comes from Bacteroidales bacterium, assembly GCA_029933755.1. Taxonomy (GTDB): domain Bacteria; phylum Bacteroidota; class Bacteroidia; order Bacteroidales; family NBLH01; genus NBLH01. The sequence goes on from JAOZNO010000115.1 coordinate 1,249, forward strand.
CCTTTAATTGTAATTGATGGAATTCCAATTGATAATGAAGGAATAGGCGGAATGTCAAATCCTTTGTCTACAATTAACCCGAACGATATTAAAACATTTACAGTATTAAAAGATGCATCAGCAACTGCAATATATGGTTCCAGAGCATCTAACGGGGTTATTATTATTACGACTAAGAGAGGTAAAGTAGGTGAGGCTAGTGCTAGCTATAATGGAAATGTATCTTTAGGAGTACCTGTTAAATATACAGAGTTACTTAGTGCTGATGAGTTTAGGTCTGTAGTTTTTGACCAAATTACAAATAATGGCTTATCAGTAAGTGCTGCAAGTGCTCTTGGTAACGCAGATACAGATTGGCAAAATGAAGTTTATCAAAATGCCTTCTCACAAGATCATAATGTTAGTGTAACTGGTGCATTAAAAGAAGTTCCTTATCGTATTTCTTTTGGCTATACTAATCAGGATGGTATTTTAAAGAATACCAATATGACCAGAAGTACTTTTGATATTTCTGTTAATCCTGTTTTATTGGATGGCAACTTAAAAATGGATTTGAATGCAAAAGGATCCTATACAAGCAATGATTTCTCAAATACTGATGCTATTGGTGGTTCTGTAAGGTTTGATCCATCACAAGCTATTCAGAATGGTAATACCCGCTATGGTGGATATACTGCATGGACTGAACTTAGCTCAGGTGATCCATTAAACGGTTTACCTAATAATATTGCTACACATAATCCGGTTGCACAATTAGAATATAGAGATAATTCTTCTTTAGCAAGTCGTTATCTGCTTAACTCTAAATTTGATTATACATTGCCTTTTATGCCGGAATTGACAGCAACTGTTAATTTAGGCTATGATTATTATGAAACTGCAGGAAGTGATTATACTGATCCTTTAGCATCCTGGAGTTATCGTGAGCCGGAAAGAAGTGTTCTTAATTACAACAACTTAAGGAAAAACACCGTTTTTGACTTTTATTTAACTTATAGTAAAGAAATAGGTGCAAATCACAAATTAGATGTGATGGGTGGATACTCTTATAACTACTTTTATCGTGAAGGTATGAGTTCGAACCGTCCATGGGAAATGACAAATGGTGGCTATGAAAATGCTCGTGCAACGCCATATGCTAGTGAAAATATTTTGGTTTCATTTATGGGTAGAGCTAATTATGCATTCAAAGGCAAATATTTATTAACAGCAACTATGCGTTATGATGGTTCTTCACGTTTTTCAGAAGAGAACCGTTGGGGTTTATTCCCATCATTTGCTGGTGCATGGAAATTGAATGAAGAAAGCTTTATGGATAATGCAGATTTTGTAAGTAGTTTAAAACTTCGTGTAGGTTACGGTATTACAGGTCAGCAAAATTTATCTGATAACTATTATCCATATATACCAGCTTATACTAGAAGTACTACTGGTGCTTATTATCAATTTGGTGATACTTTTTATCCAACACAAAGACCAGATGCTTATGATGAAAATATTAAATGGGAGGAAACTTCAACTGCAAATATTGGTTTAGATTTTGGATTTTTAAATGATAGGATTAGTGGTTCATTTGAGTACTATCAAAGAGAAACTACTGATTTACTTAATGAGGTACCTATCGCAGCAGGTACAAACTTCTCAAACTTTTTAATTACGAATGTTGGTTCACTTGAAAACAAGGGTTTTGAATTAGAATTGGTATATAAGGTTATTTCTAAAGAGGATATGAGTTTTGAAATTGCTGGTAATCTTTCATATAACGAAAATGAAATCACTAAACTTACTTTGACTGATAACCCAGATTATACTGGTTATGCAACTGGTGGTATTGCTGGTGGTGTTGGTAATAATGTTCAAATAAATTCAGTGGGATATCCTGCCAGTACTTTTTTCCTTTTTCAACAAGTATATGATGCAAGCGGAATGCCTATTGAAGGTGTTTACGTTGACCAAACAGGTAATGGTGGTAATGTTTCAGCTGATGAACTGAATAAATTATATCTTCAAAATCCAGCACCTGATTATGCTATAGGATTGTCTTCAAGATTCATTTATAAAAATATTGATTTTTCTTTTTCTGGTAGGATTAATATTGGAAATTATGTGTATAATAATAATGCGTCTAGCATGGCTTTATATGATAATTTATATAATCAATCTGGTTTTACTCAGAATATTTTAAAAGATGTTGAACGAACTGAGTTTACAACTGCACAGTACTGGTCAGATACTTATTTGGAGAATGCTTCATTCTTCCGTATGGATAACATAAATTTAGGTTATCGTTTTGATCGGTTTTTCTCTGATAAAATTAATGGTCGTGTAGGTTTTACGGTTCAGAATGCCTTTGTAATTACTAATTATACAGGTATCGACCCTGAAGTCTCAGGTGGAATTGATAACAATATTTTTCCAAGACCACGTACCTTTATGTTAGGTTTAAACCTTAATTTTTAATTAAATATTAAAACGAAATAAAATGAAAAAGATTAATATATTATTATTGGTATTCATGTTTACGGCGCTGTTTTTTTCATCCTGCGTCAATGATTTGGATGTAGAGCCAATTGACCCTAATGTAACTACGGCTTCGGATATATTTAGTGATCCTGCATCTTTTAAGCAGGCTTTAGCAAAAATTTATGCCAGCTATGCAGTAGGTGGACAAACTGGTGGTGGAGGAGGAAATCCTGACATTGCCGGTATTGATGAAGGCTTTGGTAATTACTTGCGTCAACTATGGGGCTTACAGGAATTATCAACTGATGAAGCAATTATTTCATGGAATGATGCTACAATCAAAAATTTTCATTGGCATACATGGGCTCCAAATGATGTTTTCATTGCGGCTCTTTATTCCAGAATCTTTTATACTATTTCAATTGCTAATGAATTTATTCGCAATACAGCAGATGGTACCGGTGATTTAGCAGTTATGAATGCTGAGGCTCGCTTTTTAAGGGCTTTTTCTTACTATCATGCAATTGATATGTTTGGTAGTGTACCTTTTGTTACAGAAGAAGATTCTCCAGGAGCATTTCTACCTGAGCAAATTTCTCGAGCAGACTTATTTCTCTATATTGAAAAAGAATTACTTGATCTGGATACTAAACTAGGAACACCGGGATTTGAGTATGCGCGTGCTGACCAAGCTGCCGCATGGATGTTATTAGCAAAGCGATATTTGAACGCAGAGGTTTATACAGGAACTGAGCGAAACACTGATGCTATTACACAATTAAACAAAGTAATTGGTGCAGGTTATACAATTGATCCTTTATATCAAAGTGTATTTCATGCTGATAACCATACAAGTCCGGAAATGATTTTTCCGATTGCTTTTGATGGTATAAATACACAGCAATATGGTGGAATGACCTTCATTCTTCATGCCTCAAACGGTGGTGGAATGCCATTAAACGGAATTGATGGTGGATGGGGTGGTATTCGTACCATTAATACATTTGTTGAAGGTGTTTTTGGTGTTTTGGAATCTGATTTTGAGGGAAATCCACAATATCCTTCAATAGCTGATAAAAGAGGAATGTTTTTCTTCAGCCCTATAAAAGATGATGATAACTCTATACCAAAGTGGGACTGGAACATTGCTACTGTTGGCAATTTTACAGAAGGTATTGGGGTAACTAAATTTAAAAATGTTACTATATCTGCAGATGGACTTGATACCATTGCAGCTCCAAATGCTCATCCAACTTTTGCAAGTACTGATTTTCCTGTTTTTCGTTTAGCTGATGCTTATTTAATGTATGCAGAGGCTGTTGTTAGAGGTGGTGCAGGTGGTGATATGGGAACTGCTTTAGCTTATGTAAATGAACTCAGACAAAGAGCTTATGGTGATAATTCTGGTGATGTTGCTTCTCTTGACTTAGATTTTCTTCTTAACGAAAGAGCAAGAGAACTATACTGGGAAGCACAAAGAAGAACTGACCTAATTCGTTTTGGACAATTTACTGATGGTACATACCAATGGGAATGGAAAGGTGGTGTACAGACAGGTATGGCCACTTCATCGCATAGAGATTTGTATCCTATTCCTACAAACGATATGAATGCAAATCCGAATTTGGTTCAAAATGCTGGTTATTAATGTTTTAACATTTAAAAATATAAGAAAATGAAAAATAAATTTTTAATTTTTATAGCTTTGGCAGGCATGATTAGTTTTTTTGCTTGTGAAAAAGATGAAACAAGAGCTATATTGAGTGCAAATCCTGTGGCTCCGGTTATTGAGTCAGTTAGTGATCTGGTTTTGGCAAAAGATAATGCTTCTGATTCAGTTATAATTTCAGGATCAAAAGCTGATTTTGGATATAATGCTTCTATTGTATATATTTTAGAAGCTGCTGTTGAAGGTACCGATTTTGTTGAACCTATTGAATTAGGACAAACTGAAGTCGAAAATGAATTTGGTTTTACGCAGAGTAGTTTAAATACGCTATTAATTACTGTATTACCAGAAGATGAACAAGCTTCTTTAGAATTAAGGGTTAGAGCGGTAATTGTTTCCTCTACAACAGGTGGGTCAGATCAAATTGAATCTACCTCAGCGGCTCTAGCTGTTAAAATTACTACCTATGGGCCTCCATCTTTGTATTTAACAGATGATGCTCATTCTCAAAGACTAGTTTCAGCTAATGATGATGGTGTATATTCAGGATGGGTTTATACTGATGGTACTGCTTTTACATTAACTAATAAAGTTGATGGTAAAGTTTATGGTGTTACTGACGGTGTAGTTGTTGAAAATGGAGATCCTTTAGAATATGAACTTGGTGCTTATGATATTACTGTGAACCTTAATGATGGAACTATAGAAAGTAAATTTGCAGGTTGGTCGGTTATTGGTACAGTTACACCTCCTGATTATGACTTTACTAACGATGTTAATATGGTTTATAATTTTGATAATACATGGACTGTTACAGGTGATTTCCACGCAGGTAATTATAAATATCGTAAAGATCATAATTGGGATTTAAACTATGGTGATAGTACTCCTGGTGATGGAATATTAGATGAACCGGGTGGAGTTGGTAATGATATCCCATTAGATTCAGATGGTAATTATACTTTAGCCATAGATCTTAATACTCTAACATATAAAATTACTAAAAACTAATAAGATTCATATCTTCCCTCTGAACACAGAGGGAGGATTCGAATTATATTAATAAAATTTTACGAAAATGAAAAATAAAACATATAGAAATATATTAGGATTTTTCTTAGCTGCTATGGTGTTATTAGCATCATGTGAGAAAGAGGATCCTATAAAGTTGGATGCCCAATTGGAGACTTGGGAAATATCAAATATTACCTCTACCTCAGCTGACATCAGTGGTTTTGTAGTAGCTGAAGGGGATGGCTTTGCTGAAAGTGGAATTTGCTGGAGTACAAGCGAAAATCCAACAATTGATGATAATAATGCCTTGACAGACAATGTTGATAAAGCAGTTTATACTGCTCAGGCGACCGGATTAGATCATTTAACAAGCTATTTTGTAAGGGCTTATTCAAAGTCTACAAGCGGTATGGTATTTTATGGTAAAGATTTAACTTTTATCACCTTAACGCATGTGGCAACGGTTAGCGTTGATGATGTGACAGATATTACAGCTGCTACTGCAACTAGTGGTGGAAATGTAACTTATGATGGAAAAGCTGACGTAACAGCAAAAGGTGTTTGTTGGAGTATGGAAGAGGAACCAACTGTTGAAGGTAATTTAACAGAGGATGGCGATGGACTTGGAACTTTTACCAGTGCATTGACTGGTTTAGTTGGTGATATCACTTATTATGTGCGTGCCTATGCAACTAATGAAGCAGGTATAGCTTATAGTAATCAAATTTCTTTCAAAACCCCTGTAGGTGTTGCTGCTGTTTCAACAGACAGTACTGATAATATTACAAAAACCACAGCAACTGCTTATGGTAATGCACTATTCACAGGTGGTGCAGATATTACAGAAAGAGGTTTCTGTTGGGCCACTATTGAAAACCCAACTATTGCTGATGATCATATGGCCAGTGGAAACGGGCTTGGTGAATTTGAAGTGGATTTAGAAGGTTTAGATGCAGGTACTGAATATCATATAAGAGCTTATGTAACCAATAGCCAAGGTACGGCATATGGTGAAGATCTTAGCTTTAATACAATTCCTGATGAGTACTTCTTGGTAGGTAGTGTTAACGGTTGGAATAATCACGGATTATACCTGGCAAATTTAGGTAATGATATACACGTTGGATATCAGTATTTAGAAGATGGAGCTGAGTTTAAAATTATTCCTGTAAGAGATAGCTGGGATAATGCTTGGGGTAGAGATGGAGATAATGTTGGAACTGTTGTTGCAGGTGGTGGAAACATTAAATCTATTGATGAACCATCATATACAGGAGCTGATTTTTATGAAATTAGATTTGATTTAGCTAATGGAACGGTAGTGCTTACTCCTATAACTATGGGTGTAATTGGTGATGCTCAGGCAGGTTCTTGGGATACAGATGTTACTTTAACATACAATCAGGATTCTAAGAAATTAGAGGGGAAAGTAGACTTTTTAGCTACCGGTAATTATAAATTCAGAGCAAATGATGATTGGCTTATTCTTAATTTAGGTGGTGATTTAAATAACCTGGTTCATAATGGTGATAATTTTGCAACACCTGGTGAAGGAAACTGGAATGTTACTCTAGATATAAGCGGAGAAGGTGTTTTTAATGCTACTGTTTCACAATATCCAAATGAACTTTATATGACTGGTGATGGTGTTGGTCTGGATGACGAAAGTTGGAACTGGTTTGAACCACTTCAATTGATTCCTGTACATTCACATCCTGAGCTATTTTGGAAAATAGTATGGATGAAGGGTTCAGGCTCATTTAAATTTGCACCACAAGCAGCTTGGACTGGTGGAGATTTTGGTGTAACAGGAACTGCTGATGCTGATGGCGTTTATGCTAAAGGTAATGACAATATATCTGCTCCAGGAACTGCTGGGTATTATATGGTTGTTGGGGATATGAAAAACAATACTGTACAAGTAACTGAACCAAAAGTTTATGGTATTGGTGCTGCATTTGGTAGTGTATGGGCCGCTGAAGATGCAAATTATTTATTTACAGTTGATAACGATAATGAAGTTATTGAGTTTGTAGGTGTACCTGATGATGGTAATTTGCGTGCGCACGTAGCTGCTACAACTTTAGCATGCGACTGGTGGCAAGCTGAAGTAAATATTGATCCTGCTAATGGTGATATAGCATTCCGTGGTACAGGTGGTGACCCTGCTAATTTCCCAGTTCTAACTGGCGAAACTATTTCATTAAACTTTAAAGCAGGTACTGGTACTTCTGCTAAATAAACAAATATTAATATTTTTTAAAAAAAAAGGCTGCCTATAGGCAGCCTTTTTTTTAATAAATTTAAACCTCATAGACCCTAATAGTCATAAAATAAATATAATCTTATGATCAATGTGTCTGTTTTTTTCAAAATAAACTAACAATTACCGATTATTTTTCGTTAGTATACTAAAAACGGTTTAAAATTTGACTTTTGGAAAGTACTTTTATCTTGATTGTCAGTAAGTTTAAC
>JAOZNO010000116.1 GCA_029933755.1 Bacteroidales bacterium
TGATTTAATTCGGCTAAAGTTTTGTTTAAGTCACGTTCTTTTTCCAATAGTTTGTTCACACTTTCATAATAGAACGAGAGTTCCATAATATAGTCAATTAGAGAAATTTCGCCTTTATCTAATGCTTTTTTTAATAGTTTTGAATTATTGAATTTTTGTAAATCGATACCATAAACATTTACATTTCTATGTAAACCAATTGCTTTGGTGTGCAATGTTTTAAGCTTATTATAGAACTGTACTTTATTATCACTTTCAATACTTTCTAATGCTACTGCATTTGCTTTTGCATATTTTACCATATTTTTATTTTCCCATAAAGGTATTGATAAACCAACTGTTAAGCCTTGAAAGTGTACACCAAAAAGGCCTTCGCTCATGTATCCGGCTTGAAGTTTTGGTAAACCCATTGCTCTGTTTAGTTTTACTTGCTTTTTGCTTATTTCCAATTCTTGCTTTAGCCAATTTAATATTGGATTGTTTTGCTCTGCTAACTGATACCATTCTTCAAAATCAAGTGGTATTTCTTGTACATTAAATTCAGTATCCTTAATATCAATGGGAATTCCTCCATTTAAACGGATTAGTTCTGATAATAAAGCAATTCTCTCGATTTCAATAGATTCCAAGTCCGTACTAATATTTAGTAAATTAAGTTGTGATTTATTATATTCAAGAATATTTGTTTCACCAATTTCTAATTTCGCTTTATATGAGTTTGCAATATCCTGTGCGTGAACTAAACGTTTTGATAATTCAGACCTTAAAGCATTTATGTAAACTAAATCGTAACAAAGATTGCGGGTTTGCAAAAGCAAAGCGATTTGTTGTTTTTTATATTCAAGCTCAACTTGTTCATTTTTAATATTTGAAATTTGTTTTTTATATCCATATGCTGTTGGAAAATCAAATGTTTGCATAATACTTAAATCTGCTCTATTTCCATTTTCTGCCGGACTTCCCCAGAGGTAATTAAAGCCAAGTTCAGGATTTTGAAGGTAAATTCCGGTTTTATTGCCTATTTTTTCGGCTTCGGTAGTTTTTCGCAAAGCCAAAAGTCTTGTGTTGTTTTTTTCTACTTGTGCTAAAACAGTATCAATGGTATTTTGTGCAAATATATTTGAGCTGAGTATTATAAAACTGACTATTGTTATTATTATTTTCATTTTTCAATTTATTAAGATTTGTTGGCAATAAAGCTTTCGCCCATTCAGGGCTGATTTTTATTTTATTATCATTACTCAGGGCGTTGCCCTGAGCTGTTAGCTATAAGGCTTTCAGCCTTAACAAAATAATATTGTTTTATTCGTGCATTCGTGGCTCTTTATTTTTAATTTGACTTAGTGGTATTTATGATTCCCCGGTTATTTAAAATACTGTACACAATTGGTACAATAAAAATATTGAGTAATGTTGATGTTAGCAAACCACCCAAAATTACTTTTGCCATTGGACTTTGAATTTCGTTACCTGATAAATCACCTTGTAATGCTAATGGAATAAGTGCAAGTGCTGCTGTTAAAGCCGTCATTAAAATTGCATTTAAACGATCTGTTGAACCCGTAATAACGGTTTCATTTAAAGAAACACCTTCTTTTTGCAGTTTTTGGTAATTGGATATCAACAAAATACCGTTTCGGGTGGCAATTCCAAATAAGGTGATAAAACCAATTATTGCCGGAATACTTAATATGCCTGAAGTAAAATAGATGGAAAATACACCACCAATTAATGCCAGAGGTAAATTTAGCAATATAATTCCTGCCAGTTTGAAATCTTTAAATTCCTGAAAAAGTAAAAGAAATATCGTTAATATTGCCAATATGGAAGTAAGCATTAAAGTACGTGAGGCTCTTGCTTCACTTTCAAACTGACCACCATACTCAATTCTATAGCCTTCGGGTAATTCAATCGTACTATTTATGTTTTTCTGAATATCTTCCACAACGCCCCTTAAATCACGACCGGCTACGTTTGCAGAAATCACAATTTTACGTTGTACATTTTCCCTACTTATTGAACTAGGGCCAGAAACTGAAACAATATCAGCCACTTGCTCCAAAGGCACTTTTTTACCATCATAGGTATCAATTAATGCAGAACGAATCCCATCAATGGTTTCCGTATAGTCTTTATTTAATCGTAATATTAAAGGAAAACTTCTTTGTCCTTCGTAAATATCAGATAGTTTTTCGCCACCAAAAGCTACATCAATATATTCATTAAACTGCTCAATACCAATACCATAATTAGCAAGCATTTCTCTATTTGCACGTATCTGAATTTGTGGTATTTCAACTTGCTGATCCACATTTACATCAACTAAACCCTCAATATCGACAATCGCATATTTAACCAGGTTTCCGACAACAAACATTTTATTCAAATCATTTCCAAACAGTTTTATGGCAATATTTGCCCTGGTACCTGATAACATATGATCTATTCTATGTCCAAGTGGTTGACCAACGGTAAAAGCAATACCGGGAATACGAGCTAAAGTTTCGCGCACATCGTTCATAAATTCTGACCTTTCTCTTTCATCAAGTTCAAAATTTACATCAATTTCTGCGCTATTGGTTGTTTGCGAATGTTCATCAAGCTCTCCCCTACCCGTTCGCCTTGCGGTACTAAATATTTCAGCTATTGATAATAATTCAGTTTCTATTAAATTACCCAGTTTATTACTTTCTTCCAATGAAGTTCCGGGTTTTGTAACTACCGAAAGGGTTAATGAACCTTCGTTAAATTCAGGTAAAAAACTACGTCCCATGTTAGAAAATACCCAGAGTGAAATAAGAAACAAAACAAAAGTTGGAAAAAGTACTACTTTTTTGTGTTTTAATGTCCAACGAAGCATTTTATCGTAGTAAAAAGTGAGTTTTTTAACCAACCATTTGTCTTTTTCATATTTAGTAAGAAATTTTTCATTGGCAAGCATCATTTTTGCTAATAAAGGTGTTAAAGTCATTGCCACAATTAGTGATACAAATAATGCTACAATAAAAGAAATTCCAAGTGGTTGCAACATTCGTCCCTCCATCCCGGAAAGGAAAAATAGAGGTAAAAATGCCACCAAAATTATAAGTGTTGCATTTAAAATTGAAGCCCTAATTTCTTTTGATGCCTCGTAAACAACCGTAAAATAAGGCTGCCTTTCTCCCAAAGGTTTCAATTGATTTTGTCGAAGCCTTTTATGTACATTTTCCACATCAATAATCGCATCATCAACCAGAGAACCAATAGCAATTGCCATACCACCAAGGCTCATGGTATTAATGTTAAGCCCCAATACTTTCATTACCAGTATTGCACCGAGTAATGATAATGGAATAGCCAATAGTGAAATAATAGTAGTCCGGAAGCTTCCCAGAAATAAAAACAGAATGATTACTACAAAAATACCTCCTTCAATCAATGCATTTTTAACATTGTTTACCGAAGTTTCAATAAAATCCGCTTGACGGAAAATTTTGGTATCCAAAATAACATCTGCAGGCAATGTTTTTTGAAGGGTTGACAGATTTTTTTCAATCCTTTCGGTAACATCCAATGTATTTGTATTGGGTTGCTTTGATATGGAAATGATAATTGCCGGTTTTGCATTTTCAGAGGCATGTCCCATTTTAACAGCACTTCCAATTTTCACATCCGCAACATCTCTTATTCTTATTGGTTTTCCATTTATTGATTTAATATACGAATTCCCTAAATCTTCTAAATTTGAAGTTCTGCCAATTCCACGCACTACATATTCATTACCATATTGCCGCAGTACCCCACCGGTTGAATTTTGACTTATTCCTTTGCAAACATCAGCCAGTTCAGTCATTGAAACATGATAATATTTCATTTTATGAGGGTTTGCCAAAATCTGGTATTGTTTATAATCGCCACCAATAATGGTAACTTGCGAAACACCACCTGTTGCCAAAATCAAAGGTTTTAGATTCCACTCAGCAATGGTACGCAGTTCCATCATACTGGTACTATCGGCTTGCATACCGATAAAAAATATTTCGCCCATTACGCTGGATTGTGGTGCCAAAACAGGTTGTCCCACACCTAATGGCATTTGCCCGGAAATACTGATTAGTTTTTCGCTCACAATTTGCCGGGCTTTGTAAATATCTGTACCCCAGTCAAATTCAGCCCAGACAAATGAAAAACCCTGCGACGAAGCAGAACGAACTCTGCGAATTCCGGTTGCCCCGTTAACTGCTGTTTCTATTGGAAAAGTGACTAATCGCTCTACTTCTTCCGAAGCCATTCCGTGGGCATCGGTCATTACAACTACAGTTGGTGCTGTCAGATCAGGAAATACATCCACATCCATATCCATAGCGGTTCTTGTTCCTACAATTATCAATATCACCGAACTTAGTAGAACGAGGTATTTATTATTCAGTGAGAATTTTATAATATTATTTAACATCTTATAAATTGTTATATGGTTAAATTGCTAAATTGTTATGGTTTTGGCAGCTATCATATTAATTAATACAATCAACCATTTAACCATTTAGCAATTTAACAATTTAGTTTATTAATGTACATGACCTGCATGGGCATCCAGCGTGCCGGTTGCCTGTGCTAATTTAATAAGAATAGCACCCATGGTTACAATACGCTCATTTTGAGTGATTCCCTTCAGAATTTCCGTTTTTATTCCGTCAGTAGTACCTATTTTTATCTCACGTTTTTCAAAAAGTTCGGGTGTAATTTGTGCAAATACAAAATATAAGCCTTGCTCTTCTAATAATGCTGTATTGGGCAAAGTTAAAGCCTGAGCATTTGTAAGTGTTTTCAGATAAATTTCAACAAAGCCTCCAGAAACAAAACTCCCTTTATTGTCAATTTGCAAATTAACAGGTATTAGGTAATTATCACTATTTACATTTCTTCCGTAGGATAAAACTTTACCATTTAGTTGCTCAAGTGTATACGTTTTATTATCGTGCAAAGTCCTAATATTTGCAGAATGAATTTGTCCTAAATGAGTGGCATATTTCTGTTGAACATCAGCCTTTAATAATAATGTTCTGTTTTGCGAAATACTTACAATTGCCTGTCCAGCTTCTACATACTGACCATTTTGAACAAAAAGTTGTTTTATGAAACCATTCTTTGGACTAACTACCCGTTGCCCGGATGAATTAAAATTTTTATTCAAATTATCATATATAAGCTTTGCATTATCGTATTCGTTTTTAGCGTTTAACAAGTCTTTTTCCGAAATAATTTTGTCTTTTGCCAGTTCCTTTAACCTTTGATAATCAAGTTTCGCTTTTTCAAAATTATTTTTAGCCTCTAAAAAACGTACTGCTGAATTATTATCAGCCAAACCACTTCCTGAAATTGAAAACAAAGATCTCCCAGCCAAAACACTTTTCCCTTCTAATATATTGCTACCTGAAAACATAACAATTCCATTAGTTTTAGCCGCAACCAAAATTTCATCACCTTGTGCTGACTGTACTTGTGCAGTAGTTTTTATAAGCTGACCAAAAGGCTCAAACTGAGCATGTTTTGTTTCAAAATCAATTTTCCAGGACTGCTCTTTTGTAAAAACGGTAGCATTGGTTCGTGAAATAACTATTGCCTCAGCAGCTTCGTGTGCCTCATTTTTATCATTATAAACAATAATATTAGCAACTGTTAACTCATAATTTCCTTTTTTAGTATTTATGTCAAATATAATTTGCCCCTCTCCTACCGTTTCAGGTTTTATATCAAAACTATAAATACCTTTTCGTGTTGGATTTTCAAGTGTTTGCCTTGTTTCTTTACCATTAACTATCAAGCGTATAGTCATGCTTCCTTTTTTCAGGGCTTTAAAGCTTGGTAAATGCGAAAAATGAGATAATACATTTGATGTTTGACCCACAATAAAAGGATCAGCTTCTGCAAAAAGCTCAAACTCATTACTGTATGCAGTAAATTGAATCTTTACTTCTTCATGTTCATCAAGCTTTTCATGATTATGTTCACAACTTGCAAAAAATAGTGCAAATAGTGCAAATAGGTATATCTTTTTCATTGGTATTATTGTTTAGATTTAAGGTTCTCGCAAAGGCGCAAGAACGCAAATGGTTGAGTTTCAATTAGTTTTCAGATTAACTATCGAAGTAATAAATAAAACTTAAACAATTGAGGGTGGAGCACGCAAGCCAATGCTTGTACATGCTAAAGTTAAATATCCAGACGATAATAATGCGGATTGTGTATTAGAAAAAGTTGTTGGAAAAGGAACATTTAAACCCTTTTTTGATAACACATCTTTAAATCCGGAAAATTTTAAGCGATTATCTGGATTATCCTGATTTTTATGTTCGTATTTAATTTGATTGGCACGAACAACAACAACTTGTTGTACAAAACAGTTTTGGACATGCTTTTCAGGATTGTGTTCTGTATTTCCATATTTATGTACTCCATTATCTGTTTGACAATCAGAGTTTATAATGAAAATCCCATTTTCGTGATGATGATGTGGAATAACAGCATGAGCCAATAAAATAATACTGGTAACAAATACATAAAAATATGCTGTTGATCTTTTAATCATTCCTGATAAATTTATGCAAATATAATATAATTTTTATTTGATATGTACTATTTATCCAGGAAGGATATTTAAGTTAAATATATTACGTAGTTTTTGCAAGAAAACACCAATAACTTCATTTTTTTGCTCTGAAATGCAGTCATTTACAAATGTAAACTTCTGAATTTCAGACCTGCAAAAGCCTCTTTCTTGACGCTTTCTTATTAAAAACAGAGTTTTCGTGCAGATACTACGTAGAAAAATATAACCTATTCAATATATAGATAATTTTAAAAACTTATCTATATTTGTATTTTAAAAATTAAAAGCTAAATGAATGATTTAATTATAGAAGGAATACACAAACAGAAGATCTTTATACCTTCTGTTAAGTTTATTGCTTCCTCTGGAGAATGTTCTATTTCTGGTGAATCTTTTCTGGAAGATACAATTAGCTTTTATGAACCCTTAATAAAATGGTTGGAAATTTATTGTACAAAAGTAAAAAAAACAATTACTTTAACTATTAATCTAAGTTATTTTGACACAAGCTCTTCTAAAAGTATACTGAACTTATTATATATACTAAAGGAGTACAAAGAAAAAGGAGGCGAATTTGCTGTAAATTGGTATCATGAGACCTATGATGATGATATGGCCGAAGATATTGAAAATTTTCAAAAAGATTTTGGTGTAGAAATAAAAAGAATTCCATTATAGCCTTTTGTCTATTTCAATTATTAACAAAATGTGAATAAAATTGTTAATAAGTCCAGGGAAATTTTATCGTGAAAAACTGAACAAAGTATTTATTTATTATTCCATCTAACAATTAAGTTTTATCATATATTAGTGGAAATAGACAATGAAAAGTACTCCCTTTTTCTAATTCACTTTCTGCCCAAATTCGTCCCTGATGTTTATCAACAAACTCCTTGCAAAGGATTAATCCTATTCGGCTCTGGTTTAAATATTCTGGGATGCCGATAATTATCTTCTATGTTTTAATTTACAGGTAATTAGTCATTGGTCAATGAACTACCCCGCCCCAAGGGGCGGGGAATTAAACCCAAAGTGATTAAAAATAGATGTTAATTACTATCAATGGCTCTAGTTTAGAATAATAGTATTTTTTCACCTTTATTTTCTCAAAATAATAGTAAGTTGCTGGTTTACTGACAACTAGTTTCAATTGTATTCAGGAGCAAATTCATTTGTTTTAATTACTGATTTCTAATTACCAATTACCAGTTATTTACAGCTTAAAATATTAATTGAAAATAGCATGATTATTTTAAACCAGAGCCATGTTAATTACTAATAATCAGGATACTAATTACTTGCCAGACATATGCATTGTAGATATTAAAAATATCCCAGACCCGCTTTCCAAAGTACAAAGTACGGCGGACAGGCAAGCTAAACTTGAGCATCCTATTCCTGTACCCATTTCATTATTAATACCTTCTATAGAAAAACATGATTCTATTTTAAATAATTTTTTCAATTCCTCTTTTCGCATTCCCATTCCGGTATCTTTCACTGAAATTTCAAGAAATTTGGATCTTTTTTTCTATTTAAATAGATTTTTTTACGCTCAGTTTCACATGAAGCCTTTTCAGATACACCTAACAAAGATAGTTTGTCCCAAAGTTTCATTATATTAATTTAAAATTCAATAAAAATAGTAAATTATTAAACCATATAAAGAATATTGTGAGCCCAACAAATTTTCTAATCTGTAAAATAAAGGAGCTCAATATTTTACAACTATAATATTAACAAAATGTTAATAAAATTGTTAATAACGCTGAGGAAAAAATTTCAACAAAAAAAGTACATTTTCTAAAAAATAAAGTTTTTCACATTAACTTTTATTATTTCAAATAAACTTCATTGTAAACGATATGGGATTGCTTCACTTCGTTCGCAAAGACGTTAAAATTATGTTCAATTTTAATCCCACCAGTGGGTTTAATTCCCCGATGCTTGCATCGTACAAAATAAATTCTTTCCAATTCATACCTCGTGAGCTTGCTCCGAGCTTATTGATTTATTAAACTATTAAAGTCCTAAATTTTCAGAAATTTCTAACATTCTTTGAATGGGTTTGTGCGCTTTTTCACTTAATTCTGTATCAAGTATTATTTCATTTGTTTCATCCTTCAAACAATTATAAATTTTCTCAAGGCTGTTTAATTTCATAAAATTACAATCACTACACATACAATCAGGATTATCTGACGGAGCTACGTAAAAAACTTTTCCAGGACTTTTAAAATATTGAGGCATAGAATATCATATCAATTAAA
>JAOZNO010000888.1 GCA_029933755.1 Bacteroidales bacterium
AATCACTAGAAAAAAACTCTTTCAGTATTAGCATTGAAAAAATTGGAATTTTACCAGTTCCAATCTACATTGAAATAGTTTATGATGATAACAGTAATGACATTATTGAGAAAACGGCAGAAATATGGAGAAATGGAAACACCGAATTTATCATCGCCCATAAAACCAAAAAGAAAATCAAAAAACTCATTCTTGGAAACAATATGATTCCTGATATAAATAAAAAGAATAATATTTATATTGTAAAATAACGAGGAAACAACTGCTTCAGCCCTAACGCAAGTAATTCTCTCATTTATTGTTTTGAAAAAGCACAAGGCGGAATCCCAAATAGTAACTACTATAATTAGGAGCAGCTTTGCTACGTTTAACGGAACGACAATCAGAGGCATTAACAAATGCACTACCTCCACGATACACATGGTATGTTCCTGATGAAGGCCCAACAGGATTATTTTTCGGACTATTTTGGTAATAATTTTCAGAATACCAATCCAAACACCACTCCCAAACATTACCACTCATATCATATAAACCTAAAGCATTAGGCTTTTTCTTTCCTACAGGATGAATTTTATTAGCAGAATTTTCTTTATACCATGCCACTTCATCAATATTATTACTTCCGGCATATTGCAGAGACACGGCATGGCGTATCTCTACAATACCACCATCGGCTGCATACTCCCATTCTGCCTCAGTTGGCAATCTACCACCTACCCATTTGCAATAAGCATTCGCATCATTCCAACTTACATGAATAACTGGGTGATTATATTCAGATTTGGGTCGTAGTCCACCTTTCGAATCACATTTCCAGTTCACGGCATATTTCTTTTCCCATTTTGTAGTATAAATGTGGCTATAACCATTTCTTTCTGCATTAGTTACATAAGCAGTTTCATGTATAAATTTGCTAAACTGCTTTACTGTTATTTCAGTCTTACTTATTCTAAAATCATCAACACTAATTTCATGAACAGGCTTTTCATCCACATGAGCTAACAAGTTACCCATCCTAAACTTGCCACCCTTCACCTTTATCATTTTACAAGCAGATATATTATGCAATATTTCAGCACCATATTCTTCTGTATTGCTGCTAATTGTGTTGGTTACACCCGTAGGCTTTATAAAATAAAAATCACCTGTAAGCTTTGTCCATTCCTGCGGGCTTTGATTTCCATAACTGGCATTTTGAACAGCAATTCGGGTTTTCTTAAATACACTTTCAATACTTTGAGCTATTTTAATTTGCTTTACTAAATGAGTTGTATATAAACCATTACCATCTTCTCCATCAGCAGCAGTAGACCCTTCACTGGTTGCAAAAGCAATTATGGTTCCACTTGCAGGTTGCATGGCCACAAATCCCTGAGAACCACCACGCTCCCAAGATCGAAAAGGATTATCTCTACAAGCATCTAATATAACAATATTTGTATTTTCAGGATAATGTTCAAATTCATCAACAACATAATTTACGGCAACAGCTTCAAATTTAACTGCCGTTTTTTCATTAAGAATAGCATCAATAGGTATTAAATAGTTTTTACCATCAAGCTGAATACCATGACCTGCATAATAAAACAAGGCAATATCATAATTCTTCAGTTTTAAACTAAAATTATAAATTGCTTTTTCTAATTGCTGTTTGCTGGTATTTACAACTTTTATAACAGTAAACCCAAGCTCACGCAATGTACTATCCATTAAATTGGCATCATTAACAGAATTCTCTAATGCACGCCCTCCAGAATATAAAGAATTCCCTACAACAAGAGCCAATCTTTTCCCTCCTTCCTGAGCAAAGGTATTGATACAAAAAACAACCAATAATATAGTAATAGCAAATCGTTTCATAGAGTGTAAACTTTATGGTTAATTTTAAAGCTTGTATAAAGTTAAGGCATTTACACTTTTAAAGCAAATTGACAATAGTTCGTCATTCGAAAAAAAACAATGCTCCCCCCTTCCTCAATGAACAAACTTAACAACCAAAGCCTTCGCTTTGAGCGAAGGCTTTGGTATTAAAAACTCTAATAGTCAGAGTCTCACTATTAAAAATAAAGCGGAGCAAATTAGAATTCTGCTTACCAGTTATTAACAGAGTGAGGCTCTGACTCATTTTTCTATGCAAAAACTAAACTAACCATACATATTTTTCCTTAGTAAAATCTAATAGACTTTGTTAGTACAAAAAAGTGAAATTTTAAAAATAATCAATTGTCCTGAACACAGCGAACAGAGAGACCAACAGACTTTTCT
>JAOZNO010000117.1 GCA_029933755.1 Bacteroidales bacterium
GAAAAGGACATTCGGATAAAATAGTAACAGCCCATTTGTTATTTTTATGTTGTTTGTTAAATGTCTGATCAGTTCAAACTCGCTTAGTCTTTTTTTATCAGGGTTGTTATTACTCATAATTTTCTGAGATAAATAAATTTGTACAAAAGTATCTATAAACTTAAATATTTGTTATAAAAAGATAAAAAAAAGGTATTACTAGGAATTTTGTGGAAATAAAACAATGGAATTATATTAAGGCCACCTCTATTTAATTACTTTGTTCCCGTTGGGTTTTTAGAGTTCTCCATATACTTCTGCAAATTTTATTGTATTATCCCGATAGTACTTCCAGAATTTCCATTGTCTATGAAAAACTATGAAAATCTTGCTGTAAATTATTTATCAGAGGTGGCCTATATTTAAAAAAGTTTTTTAAACCTTAAATCTGAAAAAGCTTCTATTATTTTAATAATTCACTACTTTTGTGAAACTTTTATAATGTTCATATTATATAGCTTTGTTTTGCTCAAGTTTAGCTTGCCTGTCCGCCGTACTTTGTACTTAGGAAGGCGGGTTTGGGATATGTTTAATATCTAAAATGTATATGCCTGTCAAGTGATTAGTATACTGGTTATTAGTAATTAGTGTCTGTTTTTAATGACTAATGACTTAATGACTAATTGCCTGAAAATTAAGACATAGAAGATAATTATCGGCATCCCAAAATATTAAAACCAGAGCCCTTTATTTATTAACATACCGCCTTAAAGAGACGGGACTATTGATTTACGGTTATTAATTCACATCTTTACAACAACATAGCTTTGTGGGATTTATAAGGGATGCATAATTATAAAAAGAAAGGCTTAAGTTTAGATGTTCTGGGATATTTGCACAAAACATAGCTTTTAAGCGGTACAAACCGCTAAAAAGCAGGTAAGCTCAAACTACCTTTTAGCAGTTGTAACTGCTTAAAGGTTATTCAAGAAGCACAGAACATTTAAACCATAGCCAAAAGAAAAGATAATAAATTAAAATATTCAGCATGATAAAGAAACTAATTTTACTATTTGCTATTAGTACATTAGTAATAACAATTAATGCACAACAACGAATTGAACTTGCACAAACGGGATTATTCCCCAGCAGTTATAGTAGCACGAATACACAGGTTTTTATTAATGGAAATGCCAGGTTGCTTAGTGTTATTAAAGATCATAAAGAGATTAATAAGGGGAAGCTTGAAATTAGGGGCTGGAGAATAATAGTTTATATGGGCTCGGGCAAAAATGCACGTAATCAGGCGAATTCAGTAAAACTAAGAATAAGGAATCGATATTCAGATGTTGAACCTCATTTGGTACATCATTCCCCATATTTTAAAATATTAGTTGGTGATTATAGAACTCGTATTGATGCAGAAAGTTTTAGAAGGAAATTAATAAGGGAATATCCTAACTCTTATGTTGTAGAATCGGAAGTTTTAAAAGCAAATTTATAGAATTGATAACAGGTAATTCAAAAAAAAGTAATTTTTCAGGTAAAATGAGCGATCAAATAAAACACGAATGTGGAATAGCACTTATCCGGCTTTTAAAACCACTTGAATATTATAAAAAGAAGTATGGAACCTGGATGTATGGCTTAAATAAGCTATATCTGTTAATGGAAAAACAACATAACAGGGGGCAGGACGGTGCAGGGGTTGTAAATGTGAAAATTGACTCTGAACCAGGTACTAAATATATTCACAGGAGCAGGTCGATGGACGAAATGCCAATAAAGGTAGTATTTGATAAAATACGAGGAACTATTCAACATATTGAAGAACAAAATCCTGAAGAAATTAGGGATCCTGTTTGGGCAAAAAAACATGTCCCTTATGCTGGTGAGCTTTATCTCGGTCATTTAAGATACGGAACATTTGGTAAAAATAGTATCGATAATGTTCATCCGGTTAGTCGTCAGAATAACTGGAAATCGAGAAACCTTGTTTTGGCAGGAAATTTTAATTTAACGAATGTAGATGAATTATTTAATGTTCTGATTAGTTTAGGACAGCATCCGAAGGATTATTCAGATACCGTAACTATTTTGGAAAATGTAGGACATTTCCTCGATGAAGAAAATCAGGCGTTGTTTAACCTGTTTAAAAGCCGTGGCTTTTCTAATAAAGACATTAGTTCTAAGATTGAGAAAAATATTGATATTCAAAGTGTTTTAAAAGAATCAAGCAAGTATTGGGATGGTGGTTATGCTATTGCCGGTCTGATTGGTCATGGTGACTCTTTTGTTATGAGGGATCCATCGGGTATAAGACCTGCTTTTTATTATAATGATGATGAAATTGTAGTGGTTGCTTCAGAAAGAGCCGTAATTCAGACGGTTATGAATTCGCCTTATGATAAGGTGAAAGAGGTGAAACCCGGTTATGCTCTTATTGTTAAAAAAGATGGTGATATCTCAGAATTACTAATTAGGGAACCATTAGAACGAAAATCTTGTTCGTTTGAACGAATTTACTTTTCTCGAGGTAGTGACTTGGATATCTATCGTGAACGGAAAAAACTGGGTGAACTTATTGTGCCTGAAATTATTAAGTCAATAGAAGGTGATTTGGATAATACGGTTTTTTCTTTTATTCCGAATACTGCCGAAACTGCTTTTTATGGAATGATGCAGGAGATTGAAAACTATTTAGCTAAAAGTAAACTTGCCGAAATTCTGAAAAATAAGGATAATTTAAGTGAAAAAAAGCTTAAACAGATTCTAAATCACAAACCCCGGGTTGAGAAAATTGCCATTAAAGATGTTAAGCTTCGTACTTTTATTAGTCAGGACGAAGGGCGGGACGATATGGTGGAGCATGTTTATGACATTACCTACGGAACGATAAAAAAGGGTGTGGATAATTTAGTTATAATTGATGATTCAATTGTAAGAGGAACGACTCTGGAAAAGAGTATTTTAAGAATTCTTGACCGCCTGGAACCAAAGAAAATTGTTGTTGTATCCTCATCACCACAAATCAGGTATCCTGATTGTTATGGTATTGATATGGCAAAATTAAGTGATTTTATTGCATTTAGGGCAGCAATTGAACTTTTAAAAGAAACAGGAAAAGCTGATATAATTGATCAGGTTTATAAAAAATCAAAAGCACAGCAAAATTTACCAAAAGAAGAGATTGTAAATTATGTAAAAGAGATTTACGAACCTTTTAGTCCTGAAGAAATATCGGGAATGATCAGTAGAATGCTTACTTCTAAAGATATAAATGCTGAAGTTGAAATTGTGTATCAGGGCATTGCGAATTTACATATTGCATGCCCGAATGATAAAGGTGACTGGTATTTTACAGGCAATTATCCTACGCCCGGCGGAAATAAAGTAGTCAATAACTCATTTATCAATTTTGTTGAAGGTAATAAGGGTAGAGCTTATTAGTGAAGAAATGATTATTGACTAATAAGTTTGGGCTTAGTCTGAAAAACTACAAAGCGTCTAATAATTCAGGTGTCAGAAGCATACTGAGCATGTTTGCAATCAGTTATGAACTTGCTATGCAGTTCATTTGTATAATTTAATACTTTCCTTAGTAAGCTCAAACTTAAATCCACAAAGTGAGGGTGTGGCTTTTTGGCAAACAGTGTACCACAATAAATTTGCTTTACTTATAATTTACAAGTCACGGCTTCATTAACAAATAGTTAAACAAGCGTTTACTGGTTTTAAGAAATAATAATATTTCAGCTAAACATCCACAATCTAACAATTACACCTCATTTTGCATATTTCACACCAATACAATTTGGCACTCTGTACATTATTGTATATTTTTAACGGTAAAAATATAGCCAATAATATTTTTGGTGAGTTTAAAAAAAGCCTAAAGAAAATAGTTCGAAATTTATATGAAATTTGGCATATTTCTAATTTGTAAAAAAGACAAAAATAGAGTAATGCTGATTACAATAACTTTATATTGTTTTTACGGCAAATTTCACAGATAACTTTATATTGGTAAAAATAATGTATTGTAAATAACTTTGTATTGTTGCTGAATATTAGCAGCTTTCAAAAATAGCTTCGAGTAATATAATAATTGAATGGTGTAATACACCATGCGAGATGTTAAAAACAATAAAAAACATACAAATTTTTCAATTACTTTAAAATAGTATCTTTGAGAAAAGAAAAAACAAATTAGTTATAAACCCAGATTTAATGAAAAAAATAATATTTCTATTAATTGCTATATTTATTTTAGTTAGTAACACAAAAGCTCAAACAGAAAGAATAGACAGTCTAAAACAAATAGTTATTACTGCACAACAAGATACCAATAAAGTAAAGACCTTAAATATTCTTGCCAAAGAATACCAAAATATTGATTTAGACAGCGCTTCAATTTATGCAGAGCAAAGTTTAGAATTAGCCTTGCTAATTAATTATAAACCCGGAGAAGCAGAGGCATACAGAAATATTGGAATTATTCATTTCTACTTAGGTGATTACGAAAAAGCATTAAAATATTTTCAACAATTATTCAATATATACACAGAATTAAATAATAAAATAAAAATAGCTGATGGTCTAAACCTTATAGCAATAATCTATTCTACTCAAAGCAATTATCCTAAAGCCTTAGAATATTTTCTGCAAGCTCTAAAAATAAATGAAGAATTAGGTGATAAAACAAAAGTAGCCGCAGTTCTTGGTAATATCGGACTTGTTTATGCTACTCAATCAAACTATCTTAAAGCTTTAGATTATTATTTGCAAGCGCTGAAAATAAATGAAGGATTAGGTGCGAAATCTGCAATATCCACAAATCTTGGTAATATAGCAATTGTTTTTTCCGATCAAGGAGATATCTCCAAAGCTATAAATTATTTTCTGCAAGCCATAGAAATAAATAAGGAATTAGGTAATAAAATAGAATTGTCTCAAGATCTTAATAATTTAGGAAGTGTATATATTGGACTAAAACAATATGATAAGGCTATAGAATATATTAATAAATCATTAAAAATAAATAAAGAATTCGATAATAAAGCCGGTATTGACTTAAATTTGGGGAATTTAGGACTAATTCATTTTGATCAAAAAAACTACAGCAAAGCTTTAGACTATTATCTACAATCTTTAAAAATTTCAGAGGAATTAGAAAATAAAATGAGTATTGCTGAGAACTCGAATAATATAGGCGATTTGTATATTAAGTTAGAACAATACAACAAGGCAATAGAATATTCTAATAAAGCATTAAAAATATCAAAAGAAATAAATATTTTAGATATTGAAAGAATATCTTACGAAAACTTATCAGAAATATATAAAGAATTACACAACTACAAAAAAGCACTTGAATACAAAGACTTATGGGTGGTAATGAATGATAGTATCTTTAATACCGAAAAAACAAAGTCTATTGCGGAGATGAATACCCGTTTTGAAACAGAAAAAAAAGAGAAGCAAATTGAACAACAACAGATTAAATTAAAAAACAGCCAGTTAGAAACTGCCAAAGAAAAAGCCGAAAAAGAAAAACAACGAATTGTATTATACCTATTTATTTTTGGCTTTATTTCGTTATTAATATTTATAGCATTAGTTTACCGCTTATACAAACAAAAACGCAAGGATAATATTTTGTTAGAGAAGCAAAGAAAAGAATTGCAAAAACTAAAGACAGCAATAGAACACAGCGATACAACTGTTGTTATTACAGATACACAGGGTTATATAGAATATGTAAATCCTATTTTTCAGAAACTTACAGGATACACAACAAAAGAAGCGATTGGTTTAAACCCAAGTGTGGTGAACAGCAATTTTCATTCTGATGACTTTTTTAGAACCTTATGGAATACTATTACATCTGGAGAAGTTTGGAGGGGTGAGATAAAAAATAAGAGAAAGAATGGAGAATTGTTTTGGGAAAGTGCCATTATATCACCTGTAAAAGACAAATTTAATGAAATTACAAATTATGTGGCTATAAAAGAAGATATTACAGAAAGGAAAAAAACTGAAAAAATATTAAGAGAGAGCAAGCAAAGAATTGAAGGTTTATATAAAGATATTACTGACAGTGTAAATTATGCAAAAAGAATACAAGACGCTATATTGCCATCTGAAAAAATACTTGCAGAATATTTCCCTGAGTATTTTATTTTATATAAACCCAAAGATGTTGTTAGTGGTGATTTTTATTATTTCAAGAAAATTGAGAATTATCTTGTTATAGCAGTTGCAGATTGTACCGGACACGGGGTTCCTGGTGCTTTTGTCAGTATGCTCGGAATTTCTTTTTTAAACGAGATTATAAGAAAAAAAGAAGTTACAACTGCCTCTCAAATACTTGAAGAGTTAAGAACCCAAGTGAAATTATCGCTCAATCAGGTAGATTCAGAAACAAAAACTAACGATGGTATGGACATTGCTTTATGTGTGATTGACACAAAAACTAATGAGCTTCAATATGCAGGAGCTTATAATCCACTATTTATTATCCGAAATAGTGAACTTATACAAATAAAAGCAACAAGAAGTCCGATAGGATGTTATATTAAAGAAAAAGTTTATAAAAACAATCAGATTCAATTACAAAAAGATGATATGCTTTATATATTTTCAGACGGGTATGCAGACCAATTTGGTGGAATGAATTATAAGAAGTTCAATATTAAACAATTAAGAAGTTTATTGTTAGAAGTTCATAAAGAAGAAATAAACGGACAAAAAATAATTTTAGACAACACAATAGAAAAATGGAAAGGAAAAAACGAACAACTTGATGATATTGCAATGCTTGGAATAAAAATATGAATTAAGTTTTTAACATTGTGCTGGATGTCATTTTCTCGTATAAAGTTTTTAGGGTAATTTATAAGATGTAGCTCGTGGAAAGTGAACGCCACCAGCACGTATTCGTTAGCAATAATTGAAATTGACAAAAAAGATGAAATATTTGCCATTTTTTATTATCCTTTTTTTTGCATCCTCATGTAAAAACGTGAGTGAAAAATTTCCATTTAGTGAAGAAGAAATGGTTCAAAACAAAATGTTGAAAATATTTAAAAATGAGAAAATCGTAATTAGACCATATATTGAAATTACAAGTGGGTTTACAGATATTTATCAATCACGATTAGACTACTATCCATTACCTTTTGAGAACGAAGAAATTTTAAAGGAAATCAACTAATAATAATTGCTCATTTATAACAAAGAATAATTAAACTTGGAATTAATGCAAAGCAAAGAATATATTAAATTCATATCAGAAATAAAGGATAGTATTATCCAAAGTCGATATAAGGCAGCATCTCTCGCTAACAGAGAAATGCTTTTACTTTATTACCATACAGGTTACAAATTATCGGAAAAGATTAAAAACTCAAATTGGGGAACGGGAGTTGTTCGCAACATCTCGGATGATCTACAAAAAGAATTGCCCGGATTACGTGGTTTTTCATATCGTAACTTACAAAAGATGAAACAGTTTTATGAAAAATATGAAATATTAAGCAATGCTCTACTTTCTGTGCAAAATCAAGATTTTGTAATTATGCCGTTGGTAACGGCACAAATTACTGACAACGAATTAATGCCGTTGATAACGGCACAAACCGATAAAGAGAATAAAGAAGAACAAGTAGAAAACTTTGTTGAAAATGTATTTTTAAAAATTGGTTTTACTCATCACATAACATTGATAAACAAATGTAAAGACATCAAAGAACGTATCTTTTATTTTCAAAAAACGATTGAAAATCAGTGGAGTGTTACGATACTTGAACATCATATAACCAGCCGATTGTTTCAATTAAAAGGAAAAATGATAAATAATTTTGAAAGCACATTACCTAAAAAAATGCACAAACACGCAACTGACGCTTTCAAAAGTGAATATTTACTTGATTATATCAACCTTGACGAAGAAGACGATGAGAGAGTATTGGAAAATGAAATTATGAGAAATATCAAAAAATTCATAATGTCATTAGGAAATGATTTTTCATTTATTGGCAATCAATATCGTGTAATAGTGGGAGAAGAAGAGTTTTTCATTGATTTACTATTTTTTCACAGAACATTACAGTCATTAATCGCTATTGAATTAAAACGTGGAAAATTTAAAGCCGAATATGCAGGAAAAATGAATTTATATTTATCAGCATTAGATGAATATGTAAAAAAGGAACACGAAAATCCCTCAATAGGAATAATCCTTTGTAAAGAAAAAGATGATAAGGTCGTTGAATTTTCATTTAGAGATTATAACAAGGCTATGGGAGTTGCAAAACTTAAAACAAGCCGAAAAATCCCTGAAAAATTCAAAGGTCTCTTGCCTGATACTGATGAATTGAAAAAAATACTATAATATTGCTAACATTTTGCTTGATGTCAGTCATTTTTTGCTTTTTGTTCCGCCTACGGCTACACAAAAAACAAAAAACGCCCGCCACCATACACGTATTCGTTATGCCTTTCCTAAAACTGCAATCAATACCCATCCTAAATTCCGGTCTAAATTTATCATCGCTAGTGTATCTTCCTATAAAATTAACACGCAGAAAATTTAAAATGTTTTCAAGTCCCCCAAAAATGCTTGGTATAGTCTATTGTATTTTCCGTGTATAAAAAGTTAAACGCTGATATGTTTTTTAACACCAATTAAATTTTGAGGGTAAAGCGTTTGTAAATTGTATAACAATTAATACTTCAGTAAATTTGTACTAATTATTTGGTTTATAATGAAAATATGAATATTTAAAAGGTGCGATTATTTTAAACAGGAACTAAAAACGTATATTAATAAACTTATTTTACTATGAAATTTATAAT